>VBOC01000168.1:0-6859 GCA_005877655.1 Ignavibacteria bacterium | reverse complement strand
AACTCTTATCCTGATCGAAGACGACCACCGGCACATGCTTGACGTCGAAGTTCAGCGCATAGCCCACAAGGATGATCAACGCCGCCGGCAGCCCCAGAAGCATTCCGAGGGATGTCGGATCGCGACGGATCTGGCGAAATTCTTTTATGATGATCGGCTTGACGGCTTTGTACATCCAATTCCCCGTTATGCCGCCTGTTGTGAAGATGGGGTATCCTTTTCCAGCACGTAGAGGAACACATCTTCCAGCGAGGGGACGATCCGCTCAATATGTTGAACGCCGATGCCCTTTTCCCTTAGCGTCTGTTCGATAAGGCGGCGTCCCTCCTCCTCGTCGTCCACCATCACATGCAAAGACGTTCCGAACACGGATGTCTCGATCGCCCACACTTTCTCCCGAAGGGTTTCCAGGGCCTCAACGACGCCGCCCGTTGGCGTCACCTCGAGGATCGGCCGCTTGATGCGCTGGGTTTTCAGCTCGGTGGGGCTTCCTCCGGCGATGAGTTTTCCGGCATTGATGAGTACGATATCGTTGCAGTACTCCGCCTCGTCCAGAAAATGAGTCGTCACGAGGACGGTGATTCCTTCCGAGGAGAGCTCGTTAATCAGTTCCCAGAAGGCCCTGCGCGAGATGGGGTCGACTCCGCCGGTCGGTTCGTCGAGGAAGACAATCCTGGGTTCGTGCAGGATTGCGCAGCCGAGGGCGAGTCGCTGCTTCCAGCCGCCGGCGAGGGTCCCCGTCAGGCTCTTTTCCCGGCCGCGGAGGTCCGCCATCTTCAGGACCCACTCCAGCCGTTCATCCAGGTGTGAGTTGCGCAGGCCGTACACGCCTCCGAAGAACCGGATGTTTTGCTCCACGGTCAGATCATCGTAGAGCGAAAATCGCTGTGACATGTATCCGATGTTGAGCTTGACCTTCTCCGTCTCGGCGTTGACGTCATAGCCGCCCACAACCGCCTCGCCTGAGGTCGGACGGAGCAATCCGCAGAGCATGCGAATCGTGGTCGACTTCCCGGCTCCGTTCGCTCCTAGAAATCCAAAGATCACTCCCCGTTTTACCGTGAAGCTGACGTCGTTTACGGCGACGAATTCCCCGAACTTCTTCGTCAGGTGACGGACTTCGATTGCGTTGTTGCCTGTCGTTTCTCGTTTTTCCATCGTGTCACGGTCTCAAAGGGAAGGATGACTAACGTAACTCTCCCACCGACTTCTCTAGTCGCGCGTTCGCGAGCTCACGGTCGACGAGAGCCGCGGCGAAGTTTGTTCTCGCCTGGAGCACGGCGGCGCCCGCATCGACCAGGTCCGTGGAAGTGGCGAGGCCGTTCCTGAACTTGTCCCGCGTCGTGCGGGCATTCTCCTCCGCCTGATCGATCGCGAGGGTTGCGATTTTAACTTTCTCCCGTCCGCGCTCGGCCGCCAGATAATTTCTCCTGATCTCGAGCCCGATATTATCCTTCATCTGCTCATAGAGGAGACGCGTCTGAGTCGCTGCAGCCCGCGCCTCGCCGGCACGCGACGACGTGGCTCCCCAGTTCCAGAGGTCGAACTCGACCGCCACCCCCACATCCCACGTGGACTTGAACTCGTTTCTCGTGGGCTGATAGCGCAGGTTGGGCCTGTTATAATAGAAGTTTCCTGAGAGAAAAACCTGCGGCCAGTGGCTTCCATCCGCCGCGCTCACAGCCGCCTCCGACGCCTGCAGGCGCGCCTGCATCGCCTGAAGATCGGCTCGCGCTTCCAGGGCTTTTCTTGTTAAATTGTCAGGCGATCCCTCAACCGGCCGTTCGGACGTGTCGCCGGGCGAGGAGGCGAGCTCGATGGATGAATCCAGGGGATTGTTAATAACGATGTTCAGGTTCATTGCCGCGACCTCCGCATCGTTCTTCGCATCGGCCATTCCCGCCTTGAGCAGGTTCTCGGTATCCCGTTGATAGGATAGCAGCCGGGCGACGTTCTCATCCGCAAATTTCTTCACTTCGATCGCAAGGTACATCGTCCAGTACGCCGTCGTGATCGTGAGCTTCAGGTCCGACCGGTCGTTCTCGTTCTCCGCCTCGCTCGCCCGTGCGAGGTACCCGGCCGCGCGCGCGTTGCTCTGAAGCCTGAATCCCGTAAAGATCGGCTGGCGGAGCGTGAAGCGGATGGCGTAATTGTCGAGAACGGCCGGCGCAATCGTAATGGGCTGAGGGAAGGCCGGAACCATTATTTGAAAAGGATCGACGTCGCTCAATCGGCCGTAGCTTCCTTCAAACATCAGCGAAGGCAAGAGCGCCGCCCGCGCCTCCGATTCCTTCGCGGTGGCCGCCTCGACCCTCACTGTTGATATCTTGAGAAGCCTGTTTTGCTCCCTGCCGATTCTGATCGCGTCCTCGATCGTGAGGCGGTTTCCCCCCTGCGCAGCGGCAAGCGAAGAGGCCAGGATCATTCCCCACAGCGGCATCAATTTCATGCTGCGGCGTCCCCCGCCACCGGATGCGTCAGTAACGAAATAAAAACATTTTCCAAGGAGGGTGGGATCACCCTCGAGGTCGCGATCCGGATACCTCTCGTCCGGAGGGCCGACTCGACGACGGGGAGCGCCTCGTAGGCGCGATCGACGATCACATTCAGCCGATCTCCGAATGCCTGGACTTCCCTCACCGCCGGATGCACCTTCAGGAGCGCAAAGCCCTCTCTGATCCCGTCGCACACGATTTCGCAAACTTCCCCGCGCATCGCTTTCTTGATGCCTGCCGGGGTATCGATTTTCATGGCGGAGCCCTGGTTCATCAGGGCGACGCGCGTGCACCGCTCGGCTTCATCCAGGTACGGCGTGCTCATCACGATCGTGATCCCGCCCTTGAGCAGGCTCTGGAGGATTTTCCAGAAATCCCGCCGGGAGACAGGATCGACTCCCGTCGTCGGCTCGTCGAGAAAGATCACCGATGGGGTATGGATGAGCGTGCAGGCGAGGGCGAGTTTCTGCTTCATACCCCCGGAGAGTTGTTCCGCGAGGCGGTCACGAAACGGGGTCAGGCGTGTAAACTCCAGGAGTGCGTCGCGCTGCTCCCTGAAATCGTCCACCCCGTTTATCCCGGCGAAAAACTCGATATTCTCGTCGACGGTAAGATCGCCATAAAGGGAGAAGCGTTGAGAAAGGTATCCGATTTGTCTTTTGAGCCGGTCGGATTCCTCAATAATGTCCAACCCGAGCACCTTCGCAGTGCCGGATGTCGGCGCGAGGATCCCGCACAGCATGCGGATCGTGGTCGTCTTGCCCGCGCCGTCGGGGCCGACGATGCCGAACATCTCTCCCGCACCGACAGACATCGTGAGATCATGAACAGCCTGAATCTCTCCGAAGACTTTCGAGAGGGCAAAGGTCTCGATGGCCGCTTGCAACCCGTCCTCCGTCAGCCGTTCGTCGCGATGGTCGCATCCGCCGGCTGGCCCGGCTTCAGCGAGCCGTCGGGATTGTTAACCTCGATTTTCACACCGAAGACAAGCTTCGTGCGTTCCTCCTTTGTCTGTACATTCTTCGGCGTAAACTCCGCGGTCGGCGAGATGTAAGTGACCGTTCCCTCGAAAAACCGCCCCGGTTCGGAATCAATTACCACTCTTGCTTTCTGCCCGAGGCGGATTTTCCCGAGCTCCAGCTCGTTGACGTAGATCGTGAGCTTGACCCTGTCGAGATAGGTGACGCGGAGGATGTTCATGCCGACCGTGACGAGCTCCCCCCGTTCGACCGCCCTGAGCGTCACCGTTCCGGCCGATGGAGACGTCACGATGCAGTCTCGGACCTTCTTCTTCAGCAAGTCGACCTGCGCCGCCGCCTGGTCCCTCTTCTGGAGGGCCGCGTCGATTTCCTCCGGGCGCGATCCCCGCTTCAGCTTCTCGTATGTCTGCTGAGCGGAGACGTAGCGCGCGTACGCTTCGTCGTATTGTTTCTGCGTGATGGTTTGAGTGGCCAGTAGTTCCTTCATCCGATTGTAATCGGCCTCCGCCGTCTTAAAGGCCGCTTCGGCCTGGATGATATCTTCCTTGCGCGACCCCGCGGCTGCGAGCCGATACGACGCCTCAAACGACGCAAGATTCGCGATCGCCTGTCTGAGCTGGATCTGGTATTCCGCGTCATCGATGATAGCCAGTGTGTCGCCTCCGGCCACGCGGGATCCCTCGTCCACGCGCAGCTCCTTCAATTTTCCCGCCGCCTCGGCTCCGATATTCACGTCGGTGCCTTCGATGGTCCCGGATGCCGAGATATCCCTGGCGCCGTTCCCTGAACAGCCGATCATGCCCAAAGCGACGAAGAAGATAGTTGTAGTTCTCATGACAATTCTAGCTCTAGCCGATGGAGCCGATTGCTTCCTATGAAGCGCATCGTTTATAAAGACGAGGGAAGGCGGTCGGATATTTTGTCGGGGGTTGTCCGTTCTCGCTCCCCGAACGCGGTGTCGTACTGCGTCGGACGCTCGTCCCCGTCCGGAAAAATCTCCTTGGTGCGGATTTAGCGGGATGATGAGCCAGTCAAACGGCGCCGCAACGCCACACACCCGTCCTCAAACCTCCCGCTCCGTGTGACAACCGGGGAAAACGCGGGATAGGGCTATTTCAAAAGAGCCACAATCTCCTGCTGGCGCGGTTCGCCGGGAACGATCACCTCGTAATCCTTTGAAACGAAGACATTGATCTCGCTCCGGATGCCGAACTCTCCCATGAGATAAATTCCGGGTTCGATCGAGAATCCGGTCTCCGGAATCACGGCGCGCTCGTCGCGGGTCTCGAGGTTGTCCATATTCGCCCCGCTCCCATGGAGGTCCTCCGTTATCGAGTGGCCGGTCCGGTGGATGAAGTACTCCCCGTATCCGCGCTCGGTGATGAGAGCCCTCGCGGCATCGTCGACGTCGCAGCCTCTGACGGACTTCTTCTCCGAGAACGACTTCCTCAGGAAGTTGAGCGCTGCGTCCCGGGCGTCCCGTACGATCTCAAAGATCTTCACGTATTTTTCCGGGACCGAGCTCCCGAGGTAACCCACCCAGGTGATGTCGTTGTAGGTTGCTCCCGGTTTGTTCTTCTTCGCCCACAAATCTAATAAAACGAAATCTCCGGCCTTGATGTCGGTGTGGACCTCCTTGGTCGGCTCGTAATGGGGATTGCCGCTATTGGCGTTGACGGAGCAGTTCGGCGCCTCCATGGTCACAAGGCCGTTGTCCTGAAATCTCCCGGCCATGAACTGCTGAACGTCGTACTCGTTCAGAGGCTCTTTCCGCTTCACCTTCTCCCCGATAAAGAGAAACGTCTTATTGACAATCGAGTGCAGCACGGCGGCCGTGTCGAGATTATCGAGGTACGCCTCCTCCGTCCAGCGCGACTCAAAAAACTGAGCAAGGTTCATGGAGGAAACAATCTCGACTCCGGTCCTGCGCACCATCTCGATCGTCCCTCCGTCGACTTTCGATATGTACGGAATCGCATTTCCCGGGGAGTATTCCATCGCGACCGTTCTGATTCCCGAAAGAGTCTTCTTCAATCCGGTTTCGAGCGACTGCCAGCTAAGATAAATAACTTTCTCGCCCGGCAAATGATCGAGGTTCCATCGTTCGATGCTGTGGACAAGCTTGCGCGGCTCTCCGCGGGCGGGGATCAGATAGAAGAATCTCCGCGTATTCAGGACATGCCGCGGCAGCTCCAAAATCCGCTGTGCGAACTCATTGCGCTTCCAGAAATCGTAGAAAAGCCACGCATCGATTTTGTTCTCCTGGAGTGCGGATTGGATTGCCCGGATCTTGTTGAGAGCGGCGGGTGCGATGATGGGATCGGCGGTCTTCATGAATTTATCGGGTGTTCGGTACAGGAGTGGTTCCGCGCAATATACCGATGTTGGAAAGAAGAATCAACACGAAAACCATGGCTTGCACAGCCGGGCAGTAACGGCTGGTCAGTAATCGTCAATTATAAATCAGAACCCCCGGTTTGTGGCCGGGGGTTCTGAGTCTAAAGCGACTTCCGAGATTGCGCTCGGGCTTAGTACATGTCGCCCATTCCGCCGCCGCCGTGCGGAGGCATTTGAGGACCCTTGTCCTTCTCGGGCTTCTCGACGATCGTCGCTTCCGTCGTCAGGAGGAGCGAGGCGACGCTCGCTGCATTCTCCAGTGCGATGCGGGCGACCTTCGTCGGATCGATCACCCCTGTGGAAATGAGGTTCTCGAACTTCTCGGTCTGGGCGTTGAACCCGTAGTCGTCCTTGCCCTCTTTGACCTTGTTCGTGATGACCGATCCTTCGAGCCCCGCATTCGTCACGATGATCCGAATGGGCTCTTCCAGGGCTTTCCGGACGATATCGACGCCGATCCGCTGGTCGTCATTATCTACCTTGAGGCCTGTGAGCTTGTCCTGGATGCGGAGATATGCTACTCCGCCGCCCGGCACGATCCCTTCCTCAACCGCTGCGCGGGTCGCATGAAGGGCGTCTTCGACGCGTGCTTTCTTTTCCTTCATCTCGACTTCGGTCGAAGCGCCGACCTTGAGGACGGCGACGCCGCCGGAGAGCTTTGCGAGCCGCTCCTGCAGCTTCTCTTTGTCGTAGTCCGACGTTGTCTTCTCGATCTGCGCCTTGATTTCGTTGATCCGCTTCTTGATGTCGTCTTTCTTTCCGGCACCCTCTACGAGGGTCGTGTTGTCCTTATCGACCGTCACCTTCTTTGCGGTGCCCATATACGAAAGCTGTGTGTTTTCCAATTTGAAGCCCTTCTCGTCTGAGATCACCGTGCCCCCGGTCAGAACCGCGATATCTTCGAGCATCGCTTTCCGGCGATCGCCGAATCCCGGCGCCTTGACGGCCACGACTTTGAGCGTGCCGCGCAGCTTGTTGACAACAAGC
>VBOC01000167.1 GCA_005877655.1 Ignavibacteria bacterium | reverse complement strand
GTCGGAGATGCTGTTACCCGGGAGTGTGCTGCTATCGCGCGGAGAATGTTTGTAGACTTTGATGGAGTACCCATCGTACCGGTTGAGACCATCCTCGGTCCCGACCCAAAGAAAGCCAAATCGGTCACGGTGAATACATGTAACCCTGTCTTGCGAGAGTCCGTCGAGCGTCGTGATGTGATCAAACCGAAGATTGGCAGGTTGGCAGGGGAGTGATGACGGAACCACGAGGGAGAGGAACGAGAGACAGGCGACCAGGAAGGGCCTGCAGAAACGGTGTGCCACTGTCAACGAATTCGAGGAGGCAGATTCCAAATCAGCCACATTCAACGTGATCAATCTTCCCGGCGGTGTTTACTTTTACCGTTTGAGGGCGGGAAAGTTTGTTGACGTGAAGAAGATGGTCCTAATACTCGCTAGTAGTCGGGTGGCGTTATTTCAAGAGCAGCATCTTCTTCCGATCAGCGGATTGCCCGGCCTCGAGTCGATAGAAATAGACGCCGCCCGGAAGATTGCCCGCCTCGAATCGGACCTGATGGGTACCGGCAGGCTGCCGGCCAGTCACTAACGTGGCTACCTCTCTGCCAAGCAGGTCATAGACTCTCAGCGAGACAAACTCCGCCGAAGAGATTGTGTAGGAGATCTGCGTCGACGGATTAAAGGGATTTGGATAATTTTGCGCGAGGTGAAACTCACCAGGCACGCCGGAGGGAGTCTGCCGGACATCGAGGGCCGCGCCAGTCTTTACGCTATACACGAATCTGGTAGCCATCGCGTTTCCTGAAGTGTACGCCGTATCTGCAACCTCGAATGCCGCCGTCGAGCCATCCTTCATGTAGAAAGCGACGGTTCGCGTTCGTGTGCGTGAGGCGAATGTTCCATTCTGGTATGTTGTGGTGGTATTGTCGGCGATCAAACGGAGTGCTTGATTTGACTTGGCGTTCGGCAGGATGAGAGTCCCATACCCTTGGGCGAAAACCGAATGGGTAGTGATATTTTCAGTAGCCCCGTTGTCGATTATGTCGGTGGATGTGCGTGAATCGCCGTTCGTAAAAGGGGTCGGAAAGGACAGAGATTTCGGCCGATATGCAAACGTAGAAATTGTATCGATGAAGGGGGGAATCTGCACATGTTGGGAGATTCCGAGTAGATAGAATCCATCAGGATCGATGCTAAAATATGAAACGAGGGTGATCGTGGCGCCTCCACTCGAATAATCCTTTCGATCCGCTGCACTTGCGCTCGGAAACATGTCCGCGCCGGGGAGTCCGGAAGGCGACCTGTAGTTTGTCACTACTGTGTCGCGAAGCGTGTCCGGCGCCGTAATGTTTGAAAAGTCGAATGTCTGGCCTCCGGACGCGTCCCCCAAATTGATAGATTTACCCGGGTTATATTGCCGAGAGTACGATGTATACTGGACGTTGAGAATCGCCGATTGGACATCGGCCTGCGTGAGGGTGATCTGAGCCGCGGCCTGACCGAGGAACAAGCCGAAAATACACGCAAGCACAGCAAGACAGTGGACAAGTTTCATAAACATCTCCCTGATGTACCCCTATGATCGATTGAAGAATGGTGCATGAGTATACTAATTTTCAACATCGAAGACAAGGCGGATCGGCGGGAAGCCAAGTGATCCAAGTGGAGGTGCCGGCAGGAAACGAGCTACTGAAGAGGTGGCTTGTTTGCTCGATCCGGTTCTGCTCAGTCGACCATCCCGTTATCATAAAGTCCGGAAAGTCTGATCTTCCCGGAGGCATCCTCATCGAACCGGACGCGGAAAATATCGAGCTCCTTCAACCTGAAGAGCTTTTCCGACATCGGAATCATTGGGAATTTTGGCCGGCTCTTCCTCTGGTAGAACAACGCCCCGTTTTCGAGTGTGATGGTTCGCTCTCCGTACGTTCCCACATATTTCTTGAGCGTCGATTCGGGCACCGTCACGGGAGCGGAGTCGGCGGAGAGCGATTCTATCGTCCAATCGAGCGAGTGCTTTTGCCGGTCGTCGCTTGCCGACTCGCGGAGTTTCCTCAAAGCGGCGAGTTGCGATGTCGGGTTTCACCCCGACTCCTTCCCAATTGGTATGGGTGATTGGATTGACCGCCTGTCCGATCGAAACCGACATCACGAAATTGCTGTCAATGGCCATGAACTCATTGTGATGCGCTCCCCCGCCCGTTGCTTCACCGACAATGGTTCCCCGCTTCATGCTCTGAAGATCGTAGGCGAATTCCTCGGCGGCCGAGAAGGTCCGCGAACTCGTCAGGATAAAGAGCGGAACGTCGGGCATCCGCTTCCCCGGGACATAACTGGCAGTCCAGGACTCCTCATTTTCGGTTGTGTCCCGAAATTTGCTCGTGTTGATTCGCCGCGGATCCCCATTGGGATCTACTTCTTGAGCGAGTCGCTTTTTGCCGGAAGTTCAACTGGTAGGTCGTCACGACTGCTCCACTCCTCGAACGAGCCGTCATAGAGATGCGGCGTGTGTCCGAGCAGCTTGGCGGCAACATAGACGGCACTTGCGGTTTGTCCGACGTGACAATACGTAACGACATCATCGCCGGGTGGAATGCCGGCGACAGCGAACTTTGCTTTGAGTGAATCGGAGGGGAGGTATTTGTTTGTGGTGTCAAACAGGGTTGCGAAGTATAAGTTCCGTGCCCCGAGGATATGACCCGGCCGCGGGTAAGTTCCACCGCTTCCTCTATAAAAGTCGGCCGAGCGCGCATCCACGATCGTCACTCCGGATTTGTGCAGCCGATCCTTGACAAAATCCGCATTGACAATCGCGGACTTCGCCAGATGTGGAGTGAATTTTCCCGGAGCATACTTTGGCACATCCTTGGAGACAGCCCTCCCCTCGGTTTTCCACACGTCAAAGCCGCCGTCGAGGATTGAGGTTTGATCTCCGAGACCGAGGTAGTCCAGCGTGATGTAGACGCGGGCGGTAGGACTCACATTTCCATTGACGCTGCAGAGGATTATGCGGGAGTCATCGGAGATGCCGAGGGCGCTAATCGCCGTTTCAAGCTGCTTTAAGGGCGGGAGCTGAAAGTTCAGTTCAGGAGTCGGAATGGCCAGCGAGCCCATCCAAAGAAAGCGCGCACCCGGGATGTGCCCTCGATTGTAAATCCCTTTGATTGGCGCGACGTTGAGGACGACGAGATGAGGATCGTTGAGGTGCTCGGCGAGCCATGATGTGCTGACGAGTATGGGGGCCTTCTCAACCGGTTTACCAATCAGATCCGCCGGCAATGAGAGAGAGCAAGAGGCAGCGATGATAAGTACCGCCGTAATGATCTGATCCTTCATGGGTGTTCTCCTTCGCGACGCAATGGGGGGTAAAGAAGGTTGCACTCATGCAAAGGCTCCTCTGCAGATCAGAGGGCGGGGTGTCATCGCACGGAAAAAAAGAAGGCGCCCCTCCCCGAGTTTCGGGAGGGACGCCTACCGGATTTTTGTCGCTCAATAGCGCTGGACTAGGGAGATGGACGACAACGTACGCTTGAATTCACCGCGTTAGTTCTTGCGTGTTCTGAAGCTCCAGACAGCGGACCATCCGCTTGTCCCGCCCGAGCCGGTCGCGTTCACGCGCCAGAAGTACGTTATCCGACCAGCGAGCCCGCTGACAGTCGTCGAGGTCGAGGTAACGCCCGACTGATCGTATACCAGTGTGCCAAATGATGGATCCGTAGAGACCTGGACGCGATAACTCGTAGCGCCGCTCGAGGCATTCCAACTGAGAGTGGGGTTCCTCGATACGTTGGTCGAACCGTTAAGCGGCGAACTCAAGATGGGCGCCGCAGGCGGCGGAGCGGATCCTGTGGTGAAGCTCCACACGGTTGAGAACGCACTGGTACCGCCGGCGTTCGACGCATTCACGCGCCAGTAGTAGAGGGTGTTGGCCGACAGCCCTGAGACGCTTGTGGATGTCGATGTAATCCCGGACTGATCGTAGGTAAGCGTCGAGAAGTCTGATACGGTGGATACCTGAGCTCGGTAGGAAGTTGCTCCGCTCGATGCATTCCATGAAAGAGTTGCCGGTATTGATACGCCCGTCGCGCCGTTTGCCGGAGAAGCAAGTGTCGGTGCCGGCGGCGGAGGCGGGGGCGGACCGGAGGCGACAACCGAATAGAGCAGCAGGTTGACCGTGCCCGACGGGACACCGCTAATGACGTTGGATGTGCCATTAGACTTCAATGCAGATTGGACCGTAGCCGGTGTGGCGGACGGATTGGCTTCGAGATAGAGTGCCGCCGCGCCGCAGACGTGCGGTGTTGCCATCGAGGTTCCGGAGATCGTGTTCGTCGCGGTGTTGCTCGTATTCCAGTCCGATGTAATGTTCACACCCGGTGCAGCAATGTCGACTACCGAACCGAAATTCGAAAACGATGCAAACGCGTCGGAGATGTCGGTCGCTGCAACAGTGACCGCCTCTGTGACGTCAGCCGGTGATTGTGTCGATGCGTCGGCCGAAGAATTTCCTGCGGCGACGCAATAGGTAATTCCGCTGGCGATGGAGTTCCTGACAGCCTGATCGAGGCCCGCATCCACCGGTCCGCCAAGCGACATATTCGCAACTGCCGGTCCCGGATGGGCCTGGTGATCAGATGTCGCAAAGTTGATGCCCGCGATGACCTGGGAGTATGAGCCAGAACCACTTGAATTGAGCACCTTGACGGCGACTAATTTTATATTTTTTGCAACTCCGTAGGCAGCTCCGCCAATCGTGCCGGCAGTGTGCGTGCCATGCCCGTTATCGTCATTTGCCGTACCGCCGTTGATGATTGCGTCATAACCGAAGACCGCTCTTCCGCCAAAATCTGTATGCGATTGACGGATACCGGTGTCAATACAGTATGCGACTACTCCGGTTCCTGTCTGGTTGTAGACGTACGTGGCGTCGAGGGGAAGATTTCGCTGATCGATCCGGTCCAATCCCCAGGAGGGGGGATTCAGTTGTGACGCAAAAATGTGGGCTATCTGATCTTGCTCGATGTACGCAACCCGCGAATCGTTCTGCAACGCTTCAAGCTGTGCGGCGGAAAGTTTGCCGGCGAATCCTTTGAGAGCGTACTTGTACGTGAAATTCGCCTTGACGGCATGTTTCTGGCCGATATCGTTTACTTCGTTGTCAACATCGGCCACTGCATCCTTGAACACAACAATGTAGGAACCCTCGATGTAATTCCCGCCGGTAACCTTCGGGAGAAGAGGGGCACGGGCGCCGGCCTGCGAAGTCTGTGATGACTGTTGCTGAGGTCCGGTGACCTGCGAGGACTGATCGGAGCAACCGGCCAGAAGCAGCGCCAGCACGGAGCCGATCAGGAACAACCAGAGGAAGGAACGTCTCATGAGAACCTCCTTCGAACTGTGGTGGTGAATTATTGTGCCCTTAGCGGGCGTGGGAGTAAGCGCAAAATAATAACAAAAATTAAATTTATCAAGAGAAAAGTGGCGAACAACTGAGAATATTTTGGTTTCAACAATCTTTGTGCCAGATGGAGTCTGGGATGGGTAAATCGTTCCGGAAATTGGTTGACTCTCATTAGGGGCCAGACTGGAAAAAGTGTCAGCGCGTCAGGAATACTGGCACTCGTGGCAGAACCTTCATAAGAACACGTCGCGTTGGGATGGGTGAGGTAAGGCAAGCAGACTGGCAGGGTTTATCAGCCTTGGATCTGTCTTGAGGTGGGCGTTGCGCCCGTGGTTGCACCGAGTCCAGAGTGATCCAATCCCATCGATTCGAAAATTCTGTTCCGAACTCCGATGTACTCTTGTGCATCGAGTTTTCTCGGTCTGGGCAGGCCGACATCGATGACCGTGCGGATCGTCGCCGGCCTCCTGCTCAGAACGACGACGCGATCGGCAAGCTGCGCCGCTTCTTCTACATCGTGAGTCACGAACAGTATTGTCTTCCTTTCCCGTTCCCAGATTGATACCAGCTCGGCCCTCATACGCAGCCGCGTGAAGTAATCGAGCGCGCCAAAGGGCTCATCCATAAAAAGCACATCGGGGCTTGCCGCCAGGGCGCGGGCAATTTCGACGCGCTGCTTCATCCCGCCCGAGAGTTCGCTCGGATAGGCCTTCTCGAATCCGGCAAGCCCGACCATCCCGATGTAGTGTTTAATAATTGTGTTTTGGTTCTTCCCCATCGAGTTCCGGATGCCGAAGCCAACGTTTTCCTCCACTCTGAGCCACGGAAAAACGCCGCATTCCTGAAAGATGGATATTCGTCGTCGGGCGGGTACTTCTATCGCATCATGGCACAGACCATACTCGGTGAAGATCTTGGAACCCTCGGAAAGACCTTCATCAGCGTGAAGAAGATGATCTTGCTGAAGTGATGTAAGGATCGGTCTGGACGAACAACAGCCGGCCCTCCCTCGGAGATGAGAGAGGGCCGGTTCGTTTTCGGATTGCGGGGAACTACCGCGTCAGAAGCATGCGCCGCGTTTCTATGAATTCCTTTCCGGTCACGGCCGAGCGCGCGTCGAGCCGATAGAAGTAAAGGCCGCTGGGAAGTGCTGCGCCGTTCTGTGTGGCGCTCCACTCGGTCGAGTGGTATCCCGCCCCGAGTTCTCCGTCGACCGGCGTGGCCACCTTTTGCCCCAGAACATTGAACACGCTCAGCCGGACCATACTGGGTTCCGGGAGGCCGAAGGAGATCCTCGTGATCGGATTGAAAGGGTTCGGAAAGTTCTGGTAAAGAACTAATCTAGCGGGCATTACTCCGGCCGGGAACTCTGGATTGGTGGGAGGGGAGGCCCCCGCGCTTGCGCCGACGAAACGCAGGTCGTCCAAAAAGTAGGTCGTCGTCGTGCCGCTTACGTCCATGATATTCAGCCGGTGCACGACAAAATTCTGCGGATTTAACTGGCTCATGGGCAGGGAGACCACAACCCATCGGTTCACGGGCACGTCCCAATAACTGACCAGCGGGAACTGAGATCCCTGATCATTCTGGAGCAGCACCTTGAGTGAGATTCCAGCCGAGGGTGTATAGATTGCAAAGTCGAGACTCTTATAAGCCGCCGCAAGAACATCAATCGGGGTTCCCCAGCCGCCGCTGTGCAGGCTTAGTCCGCCCCATTTTCCCTGAATAACCTTGACTGATGTGACTCCGGAAAAATTCCGCTCGCTGCTGGAGAAATCCACCGTGGCAGCCCAGGATGCGTTGATCCACGGTGTTGCCAACCCCTCCCGGGATATCCAAAGATCGGACGCCGATGGCGCGGCGTTCGCGGTCGTCCAGCTCCATGTCGCAGAGTAGTCCAGAAGGTTGTCGTGATGCCGGATTGGTCGAGAACTGTAGTGGAAAAAGAGGAGTTCAACGACACCTGAAGGCGGTAGGAGAGGGCTCCGCCGGCTGCATTCCAACTCACGCTGACGGTGGTCGGCTGATGTAACACGCCGTTGGACGGGGAGAGCAGTGTCGGGGGGAGAGGCGTAGAGCGGCTGACGACATACCCCAATCCCTCCCGCGTGCTGGTGGCGAGAGGATGCCCGTTCTGCCAGTCGATCTCGAGCATTTTCCTCGTGTCCTTTAGGGCAGGCAGCGTCGCGACCGTCGTGCGCGTCGAACTGCTGATCACATCCCCCGCATCCCCGACATAAACGAAACGCCCGTCAAGGCTGTGATGGACCCAGCCGTCTTTCAAGCAATCGTAGGCGCACCCCGATTCGTTTCCCGACATCGCGTTCTGCAGCCGTATGTCGGCCAGCTTTACCGGAGCGATGTTCCGTGAAACGCCGCTCACGTCAAAGACATGGACATAGCTATTGGGCTGGTCGATGACGTAAATCTCCCTTTCATCGGGCGAAAGCGATATCCCATGGCTCGGGGCCGATGCGCACCCGCTCCCGCATGTTGTCTTCGACCACCCCATCGTTGTCAAATCGACCGTGTACACGACCTGCCCGGTCGTCAGATTGCACACCTGAAAGCCCAAAAGGCCGGTGATTGTCACAAAGGCGAATGTCTCCGTCCCGTTGATCGTAAAGGGACGGATGCCGCTTATGAACTTTCCTGCCTTCCTGGTCACCTGATAGGTGGTTGTGTTCGCTACGTAGAGAGAATCATTGCCGGCGTTGTTCAGATCGCGGTCTCCCAGGTAGACCCGCGACCCGTCGAGGCTCATGACGGTGTTGTGGGGGCCGTAACCGCCGGTGGTGATGACGCCTTTCTCGCTGCCGTCGGATGTGTTCACAACATACCATTTGCCGTCACCGGAGAGTTCTCCGTCGGGCATGAAGATCGTTGTTCCATCGGGAGAAATAGCATGGCTGTCGATTCCGTGACCATAATGCACATTCCAGCCGACTCTGTCATGGATCAGATCGTATTGCAAAAGCGATCCTTTCCCGTTTGCCCCTCCATCGCCGCCGTAGCTGATATAGAGCATCCCGTCGTTCGGACTGACGGCGACACCCCGGGTGCCTGTCGTGGTCGGTACGCTGATCGATTTCACGAGAGCGTGTCCGCTGTCGATATCATACACGTAAATCCAACCGTCGGGGAAAACGTACTCGTAGCGATGGTTTGCGGGAGCCCCGGCCGGCGGTTTCACATACACAGTCGACCGGGAAGTTGCCGCCGTATTACCGGCAGCGTCGTAGGCCTTGACCGAGAGAGTCTGCGCGCCGGAGAGCGAGGCGGTGTTCCAGCTGTAGAGGTAGGGCGCAGCCGGGGCGGTGAATGCAACGGCGCCGTTGACGACGAACTCGACCCTGGTTACCCCCACGTTGTCGGAGGCTGTTGCAGTCACTGAGACAATCCCGGAGACGCTGTCGCCATTGAGCGGAGCGGTAAGGGAGACGACCGGGGGTATCGAATCTCCCGGAGGAGGCGGAGGAGCTGCGCCGAAGAGTGCGCGGCCCAATCCGGTAACCGCCGGATTCCTATCCCATCCCGCAGGGGGGGTCGGCAAATATCCGCGCCCCAGACAAAAGCCCATGGCGCCGCCGTAACCCTTTCTCCTGATAAAATCCGCTTTCCACCAGGTCGTCCATTCGTCTTCGTACAAAATCGTGTGGCCGTTGCCCACAAACCATGTCGCTTTTGCCTCGTCGTCCCGGTAAACCGTGGAGCCGGGAAAATATCTGATGACCTGGTTAAAATAAGTAATGCACGAGCTGCACCCATCGTAGACCTGGGCTGCGTAGCCGAGACCGATCTTATTGTGCGGCACTCCAGCCCGCTCGTAATTCGCCGCCACCCCGCTATCACTTGACCAGCAACCGTGGGCGGAAGATTTGTAAAGCGGATCAGCCAGAGGATTACACTGGTCATACCACATCGGATTCATCTGATCGAAGTACTGACAGGCGGCTGTGACGGAGGCAGCAGAAGCACCGTTCGTGCCTGTAAGATACCCCTGAACGTCTGATACGTTCGGCATCATGCTGCAAGTAATGTCATACTTTTTGCCGGGATTCAATGCCGCGAGTGAATCGTGTAAGAGCTGCGCCATCTTTCCCATACCGCCGTTCTGCGGATACTGTCCACCTTCTGCATCAAAGTCCGCGCCGTCAAGATTGAATTGAATGATATAATGACTCACTGTTCCTGCCCAGGTCTGCATCGCGCCTACACCTAGGGCACATACTGCCTGATATTCGCTGTTGACATTGGTCCCCAGATCAAGTTCCATCTTCACGCCGTTCTGGTGGGCGAGTTGTAAGACCCGGGTCCAATATGGAATGAGGATATTCGAAGGCGGCTGGAAATATCCGGGTGCCGATGGACTCGTTGACTTTCCGAAGGTGTGACCGTCAAAGAGGATCAAATTCGTGATGTACCGATACGGTATACTGTCGGGCGGTATGGTCCCGATAAACCTGTTCTCAATGTGTACCGTGTGCCAGTACGCCCGCTGCTGATGCACGCCCGTTGTGAACGTCCAGGTTGGGGAGTACAGACTGGTTCCCGCGCTGTTTGTGGCGTTCACATGCCAGTAATAGACCGTGCTGTCGGAGAGCGTCCCTGCCGGGCTCGACGTTGCTGTGATCGCTCCCTGGTCAAGGAGCGTCGATCCAAACGCCGGATCGGTTGAAACCTGAATTCTGTACGACGTTGCACCCGCCGAGGCATTCCAACCGAGGAGAGGCGTTGTCGGCTGATTTGCCGCACCGTTGGCCGGTGACTGGAGCGCCGGCGGCGCCGGAGGAGCACCGCCGCTCAGCACGTAGCCTACCCCGGTTCGCGAGCTTGTGGCAACAGGCCGCCCGTTCTGCCAGTCGATCTCGAGCATTTTCCTCGTGTTCCTGAGGGCAGGCAGCGTCGC
>VBOC01000166.1:4967-11826 GCA_005877655.1 Ignavibacteria bacterium | reverse complement strand
TTCGCGCCGATCAGTTCGACGTGGTACTTGTCGAGAACCCCGCTCTCGGCGAGGGCAACCGCGGTATTCAGCGCAGTCTGGCCCCCCATAGTGGGCAGGAGGGCGTCAGGGCGTTCCCGTTCGATGATTTTTTCGACGAAGTAGGGAGTGATCGGCTCGATGTAGGTCCGGTCGGCAAATTCCGGATCCGTCATGATCGTGGCGGGATTACTGCCTGCGTGCCGGAATAATCGAACTCGCAGGCCTGGCCGATGACGATCGGCCCCGCGCCGATAACGAGGATTGATTGAAGGTCTGAACGTCTGGGCATCTTCTCTGAAGGGCGGTATTAAAGATACAAAATTCTAGGGCGATTTGCCATGCCGTTCGCGGTGGAGTGCGTGGTCGGGAGTTGAAAGTCGACTGCGTTCTTCCTACATTCCCTCCATCCTACTCACCTTCACTCTGCAGACCCGGCTCGAATGAGAACAATCATCATGCTCCTTATGGCGATCCTCGGATTGCAGCAGCCCGCACTTCCCCCGGATGAATCGTCGGTGGGCCGCAAAAAGGCGATCGCATTGGAGCTCGGCCGGACGCCGTCGCGCTGACGCTTCATGACCGGCGGATTCGCACTCCCTCCCATTGCCGAACGCGATCTCACCATCGATCCCCTCGAACGCTCCGAGACGATTCCGTCGGCGTGGTACACCGACCCGCGATTTTTTGAGATCGACAAGCAGAGCATTTTCGCGAAGACATGGCAGCTCATCGGCCATTCCGGCCGTCTTCAAAAACCGGGAGACTTCCTCATTGGTACAGTCGCAGGCAACCCCGTGATTCTGGTTCATGGGAAGGACGGCAGCATCCGGGGATTTTATAATGTCTGCCGTCATCGGGGAGGACCGATCTCTATCGAGGAGGGTGGAAACTGCAACGCTCTTCAATGTAAGTATCATGGATGGACCTATACGCTGGAGGGCATGCTCAGAGGAGTCCCACAATTCGATCGCGTGGAATTGTTCGATCGGAAAGACTACGGCCTCATCCCGGTGCCTCTCGATTCCTGGGAGGGCTTATACTTCGTCAACCTCTCCGGTGAGCGGTCTGACGATCGGGGCGATCTGCGCACGCTTCTCGGTGGTATCAGCGAGCGGATCCGTCCCGTCGAGCCGGGTGCGAAACACTTCTATAAAAGAATCAACTACGAGCTGAACTGCAACTGGAAAGTGTACGTCGACAATTACCTCGAGGGGTATCATCTCCCCTACGTTCATCCCGAGCTGTGCAACCTGCTCGATTATCAGAGTTATGTCACGGAAACGTTCGGTTATTATTCGCTCCAGCACAGTCCGCTCACGGGCAAGTCGATCTACGGATCGATGAAACACCCGACGGGAAGCTCTCCAACTCAATCGGAGCCTTCGGGTCCCTCCGCCACGGGTTCCAGTACCGGCGACCCCTCCTCCGGCACCTCCGACGATGGGCAGGCCTTTTACTATTTCATCTTTCCGAATATCATGCTGAATATCCTCCCCGGCCGGTTGCAGACGAACGTTGTCGTTCCGCTGGCGCACGACAGGACGAAGGTCATCTTCGATTATTATTACGACGACGTCGATTCGCCACTTGCCCGTCGGTCGATCGAAGAGGACATCTCCTACAGCGACCGGATCCAGCTGGAAGACGCCGAGATCTGTGAACATGTTCAGCGCGGCCTGGAATCCGTTGCCTATGATCGGGGCCGGTTTTCCGTGGAAATGGAGAAGGGAGTCTATCACTTTCAGTGCCTCTTGAAGGACGCCTACGGGAGGGCGCTCGCCGCGTCGAAAGATTCTTCCCCAACGAAGGTGCGCTGATTTCGCCGCGACGGCGCCCGGTTCCGATTAGTTCGAAGGCCCTCGATCTCAATGGAAGGAACTGAACAACCCGGCCCGCAGCCTGTAGAATCCGAACTCCCCCGGGAGCTCTCGCTCCTCGATTCAACGATGATCAATGTGGGAAGCATGATCGGTTCCGGCATCTTCATCGTTCCCGCGACCATCGCCCTGCACCTCCACTCCTCGCTGACCGTCATTCTCATCTGGACTGTGGGCGGGATCGTCAGCCTCTTCGGGGCGCTCTCCGTCGGAGAACTCGGCACGATGATGCCGAAGGCGGGAGGGCAGTATGTCTACCTGCGCGAGGCTTACGGGCCGATCTGGGGATTCCTCTACGGCTGGGCGGCGTTTGCATGCATCAACGACCTTCGCCCTCTATCTCGGATACTTTTTCCCGATGAGTCACGGGGCGACGATCTCCGTCGCAATCACATCCATCGCTCTTCTGACCGCGATTAACTGCTTCGGAATAAAGCTCGGCGCACTGGCTCAAAACGGATTTACGCTTCTGAAGATAGTCTCGCTCATGCTGCTCGTCCTCCTTTGTTTTGCGCTGACGGGCGGCGCCACCTCAAATTTCTCGCCCGTGCTTCCGACTGAACCGTTCTCAAAGCTCGCCGGGCCGCTGTTACTTTCGATGGTCGCGGCGCTCTTTGCCTTCGACGGCTGGATCGAGATCACGTACGTCGCGGGTGAGGTGAAGAACCCCAACCGCACGATCCCCCGCTCGCTCTTTCTCTCCACGCTCATCGCGACCGGCCTCTATGTTGCCGTGAATGCCGGGTTGATTTACGTTCTCCCTTTGAGCTCGATCGCGGGCTCGCAGATGGTCGCCTCGGATGCCGCGGTGAAAATTATGGGAAGCGCCGGCGCGGCAGTCGTGGCAGTCGCGGTGATCATCTCCACCTTCGGCGCAAACAACGGATATATTTTCACCTGCCCCAGGATCTATTATGCGATGGCGAAAGAAGGGTTATTCTTCCGCTGGCTCTCGAGAATCCACCCGCAGTACAAGACTCCCGTTCCATCGCTGATCATCCAGGGCGTCATTGCTTCCATTCTCGTTTATTCAGGGACGTTCGACCAACTCGCCACCTATGTGGTGTTCCCGTCATGGTTTTTCTACCTGATGAGCGTGGGTGCAGTATTCCTGCTCCGTTCAAGAAGCCCTCAGGCGGCGCGGCCGTACAAAGCGTGGGGTTATCCGTACACGCCGCTTCTCTTCATCCTGTTCTCCATCTACCTCTTGTTCGATACGGTTGTCGAAATTCCCCGCGACTCCCTCATCGGGGCAGGTATCGTGCTTCTGGGAGTGCCGGCCTACTTCTTCTGGAAGTTGAAGGGCGCTCACCGCGGATCCCGAGGCGCAAATATCTGACATCTCTATCGGGTCCAGATCCCGCGGGTCCAGATCCCGACAATGAAGCGAGGTACCTCGAAGGAAGATCCCCGGATAAACCTTGCGGATTTTGAAGAATCTTCTTATATTATGACCCCAATTCATCCGGGAAAACGAGAGTTCCACGGGCTTTTCGACGATCGTCTGGACGTCCTCAACCCTGTATCGAACCCTGAATGCCTGAGCTGAAGCTTTTTGCCGGCCGTTCCAATCCCCGGCTTGCGGAAAGGATAGCCAAGCTTGTCGGTCAGCGGCTGGGCGAATGCCAGATCCGGAATTTCAGCGACGGCGAGATTTGGGTCAAATACGCCGAGAACATTCGGGGGTCGGATGTCTTCATCATCCAGTCCACGAATCCGCCGGCTGACAATTTGATGGAGCTGCTGATCCTGGTGGACGCCGCAAGACGCGCCTCGGCGCGGCGGGTGACGGCGGTGATCCCCTACTTCGGCTACGGCAGGCAGGATCGAAAAGACCAGCCGAGGGTTTCGATCACCGCGAAGCTGGTGGCGAACCTCCTTGCAACGGCGGGTGCGGACCGCGTTATTACGATGGATCTTCACGCGCCGCAGATTCAGGGATTTTTCGATATCCCGGTCGATCATCTGTATTCTTCGGCGGTGTACGTTTCGTTCTTTCTAAAGAAAAAGATACCGAACCTGACGGTGGTCTCGCCCGATGTCGGCGGAATCAAGATGGCGCGGGCCTTTGCGAAACGGCTCGGAGCCGGTCTGATACTGATCGACAAGCGCAGGCCGAAGTCCAATCAGGCGGAAGTCCTGAATATTATCGGCGAAGCGAAGGGCCGGAATATTCTGATCGTGGACGATATGATCGATACCGGCGGGACGTTTTGCGCGGCAGCCGAGGCGCTCCGTAACGAGGGCGCGAAGGAAATTTACGGCGCGTGCACGCATCCCCTGCTTTCGGGCAACGCCGTCGAGCGGATCGAATCATCGCCGGTCTCGCGGGTCTTCGTGACCGACACGGTAGCGCTCGATTCCAAGTGCTCAAAATCCAGGGTGGTCGAAGTCCGGTCCGTGGCGGATATTTTTGCTGAAGCCATTAAACGCGGTTTCAAGAATCAATCAATCAGCTCCCTGTTCGATGTCGATAAGGGGTAGAAGAGGACCTTTCCATGCGTGAAATATTGTTGGAAGCGGAAGTCAGGAAACAGCTCGGCAAGCACTCGCGTGCGATCCGGCGGGAGGGCAAAGTGCCCGGGGTTTTTTATCTCCACGGGGAGAAGAATATCCCGATCGCCGTGCCGGAGAAAAGCCTGAAGCCCCTGATCTATACCTCGGAAACCCACATCGTGAATCTGAAGCTCGGCGACGGCAGCTCGAAGAGCTGTATCCTTCGCGACATCCAGTTCGATCCCCTGACCGACCGGGCGATCCATTTCGACCTGCAGGGGCTCAAGCAGGACGAAAAGATCACGATCGAAGTGCCGGTGATCGTCACGGGCGGGACTCCGGTCGGGGTGCGCGACGGCGGGATCCTCCAGCAGATCATTCATAAGCTCAAGATCCTTTGCCTCCCGAAGGACATTCCGGACCATATTGAAGTCAATCCCGAGAACCTGAAGATCAATCACTTCATCCACGTCCGCGATATCAAGCTCGAAAACGTGACCGTCCTCGAGAGCGAAGCCGGCACCATCGTCGGTGTCGTGCCCCCGACGGTCGAGAAAGAAGTAGCTCCGGCAGCCGCCGCGGTCGAAGAACCGACGGAACCCGAGGTCATCGCGAAGGGCAAGAAGCCGGAGGAGGGCGAGGAAGGCGAAGAGGGCTCAGAAAAGAAGGCGGAACCGGGCGCGAAGGGCGCCCAGAAGGGCGCGCCGGCTCCGAAAGGAGCTGCCACTCCGAAAGGTGCTGCCCCTGCTCCGGAGGCAGCCCCGGCCCCGTCGGCCAAGAAAGAAAAGAAAAAGTAGGATTCCCGTCCCCGCCACGTCCCGCACCATGGGACCGAGCGGGACGGTACCCCCGCGTGCGCGTGCTGATCGGTCTCGGCAATCCCGGTTCGGAATACGACGGGACGAGACACAACATCGGATTTGCGGTTATTGACGCGCTCGCCGAAGCGCTGAATGTCAGGCTCCGGAGGGAAAGCGGGATCCCGCACTGCGGGGCGGCGCCGGCGCTGATCGACGGCAAAAAGATTCTCCTGGTCCAGCCCCGCTCCTATATGAATAATTCGGGGGAAGAGGTCAGGGCGATCGTTGAAACGCACGGGCTTGGCCCGGACGATCTTTTGATTATTGTCGACGATTTCCATCTTCCCCTCGGGACGCTCCGTCTGCGCCTGAAGGGAAGCGACGGAGGACACAACGGCCTTTATTCGATCATCGAACAGCTCGGATCGAATGCGTTCCCCCGGCTGAGATGCGGCATCGGCGGCGAAACGATGCCGAAGGACAAGAAGGAGTTGGCGCGGTATGTGCTGTCTCCTTTCGAACGGCATGAACGGGAAGCCGTGCGCCGCATGATCGCCCGTGCGCGCGATGCCGCGCTCGTCGCGGCGACTGAAAGTGTGGAAGCGGCAATCAGCCGTTTCAACGGCTTACAGACATAAACCCTTTCCCTGCATTTGATCCCGCTCATCCCGCAGCGCGGGACGGGCGGATCAATTATTCGGGGAACATTTGTGGAACATCCTGCTGGGTTCCGCTTATCCCGCTTTGCGGGACCGGGCGGGAGCACGCGGGACCAATGACCAGAGGGCAAACCATGGATCACCGAAAGCGTCTCTACGAAACAACCTTCATCGTCAATGCTTCCCTCGACGACAGCCAGATCGAAGGTGTCATCACCCATGTCCAGGAAATCGTCACACGGAATGGAGGAGAGATTACCGCTATCAATAAATGGGGAAGGAAGCGGCTCGCCTATACAATTCAGAAGAAGAATAACGGCTTCTACGTCAACCTCGAGTTCGTCGGGACAGGACCGGTCATCACCCAGCTCCAGCGATCGTTCCTGCTCGATCAGAACTTCCTCCGGTTCCTCATCGTCCAGGTAGATCCCCGCGCCGTGAAGGCCCGCCAGCAGGCTGCGGCAGCAGTTCCGGCGGCGATTCCGGCGCCCGAAGCCATCGCCGCTCCTCCGGCGGCCGAACCCACAGCCCCCCCTCCGGCAGCCCCGGTACCGCAGAGAAAACCCCTGTTCTTCGACGACGAGGCGGGGCCTCCGCCTGCGCCGAAAGCCCGCTAGGAGGAATCGCGGTTGTTGAAAGATCAACCATCATCTCAGTCACAGGGAACATAGACCATGGCGAAACAAGATCAGCAAATCAGGAAACATCGCGTCTGCCGCTTCTGCGAGAACAAGGAGATCAGCATCGACTACAAGGACGAAAAACGTCTGGTGCGGTTTGTCTCGGAACAGGGAAAGATTATTCCGAAGAGAATTACAGGCACCTGCGCCAGGCATCAGCGGCAGCTCGTGAAAGCGATCAAGCGGGCGCGCCATCTCGCAATGCTGCCGTTCGTCTCTGAAACCATCAGATAACGCGCGAAAGGAAAACCATGAAAATCATACTGCGCCAGGATTTCGAGAAGCTGGGAAAGCTCGGGGACCTCGTCGAGGTGAGGGAGGGATTT
>VBOC01000166.1:0-4881 GCA_005877655.1 Ignavibacteria bacterium | reverse complement strand
AGGAGGAGAAGAAGCAGCATGCGGACCGCCAGAACAAAGAGCTTCATCAGTCGGAAAAGCTGGCGGCCGAGCTCGAGAAAATCTCGATCACGCTCAAGATGAAGGTCGGGGAGGATGAGAAGCTCTTCGGTTCGGTAACCGGTCAGATGATCGCCGATGCTTTGAAGGAAAAAGGCTTCACGATCGACAAGCGGATGATCGAGATTGAAGAGCCCATCAAGGCCCTCGGGATTTACACCGTCAGTGTGAAGCTCCAGGGCGGGGTCGCCGGCAAACTGAAGGCCTGGGTCGTCCGCGAGTAATCGCCCTCCGGGCGGAACAAGCAGGCGCCGCCCGGCGGCGAGAGACCACCTGTTGCGGGTCCGCTCCTTCGCTGTCTTCTGATTGATTCTTGCCCAAAAAATTGGTATTTTGAGTCCGGGAGAGGGAGCAATCGAGGACATGCATTGGAAAATGTAGGCATTTTGACGGCGTTTCTCTTCGGATTCTTGTCGTTTATCTCCCCTTGTGTCCTGCCGATCGTTCCGGGCTATCTCTCGTTCATCTCCGGCGTCTCCTTCGATGAGATGCAGAACACCGACAATCGATCGAAGATGCGGAACCGGATTATCTTCAATTCGATCTTTTTCATCGCCGGGTTCTCTCTGGTCTTCATCTTGCTCGGCGCCTCCGCCACCGCCGTCGGGGAATTCCTCCACGCACAGATCGGGATCATCAGCAAGATCGCGGGCGTAATTATCATCGTCTTCGGCCTGCACATGGCGGGTTTGTTCAAAATCCCGTTTTTGAATTACGAAAAACGCTTTCACACCGGCGGGAAGAAGCTCGGTTTATTCGGGGCTTTCCTCGTCGGCGTGGCGTTCGCGTTCGGGTGGACGCCCTGCATCGGGCCCATCCTGGCCGCGATTCTGGCGATTGCGAGCCAGCAGGACAGCGTGGGCAAAGGGATGATTCTGCTCGCATCCTACTCAATGGGGCTCGGCATCCCGTTCCTCCTGACCGGAATGAGCCTCTCGGCGTTCTTTGGCGTCTTCAACCGGTTTAAAAGGCATTTACACACGGTCGAGGTCGTGGGCGGAGTTTTGCTCGTCGGCGTCGGCCTCCTGATCATGACGAACTACCTTACGATCCTTTCCGGGTATTTGTCGAGGTGGTTCCCCTTTCTCAACGAACTCGGTTAAAAGATTCTATGAATAAGGCATTCAAAAATCTCGATGAAGTGACGATCCGGTTCGCCGGAGATTCGGGCGACGGGATGCAGCTTACCGGCATGCAGTTCACGAGCACGACGGCGCTCCTCGGAAACGACCTGAGTACGCTGCCGGATTTTCCCGCGGAAATTCGCGCCCCCGCGGGCACGCTGTTCGGGGTGAGCGGATTTCAGATACACTTCGGCTCGACCGAGATCAACACGCCGGGCGATGCCTGCGACGTTCTCGTGGCGATGAATCCGGCGGCTCTGAAAGTCAATCTTCGAAGCCTGCGCGATGGCGGGATCATCATCGCCAATTCGGACGGCTTCAACGAAAAGAATCTTAAGCTGGCCGGCTATGAATCCAACCCGCTGGAAGACGGATCGCTTTCCAGATACCAGCTCCACGCGGTCGCGATCACGAAGCTGACGCACAACGCCCTCGACGACCTGGGCCTCTCCAACAAGCTCGTTGAGCGCAGCAAGAATTTCTTCGCGCTCGGAATGATGTATTGGATGTTCACCCGCCCGCTCGAGCCAACCATCAAGTGGATTCAGGACAAGTTCAAGAAGAATCCCGAGCTGGTCGAGGCGAACACACGCGTCCTGAAGGCCGGCTACGCCTTCGGAGAAACGACGGAGATTTTCGCCGTCCGCTACGAAGTGAAGCCCGCCCCGCTCGCTCCCGGGAGGTACCGCAGCGTCACCGGCAACGAGGCGATTGCCTGGGGTCTGATTGCCGCGTCGGTGAAGTCGGGTCTCGACATCTTCCTGGGAAGTTATCCGATCACGCCGGCGAGCGACATCCTCCATGAATTGGCGAAACACAAGAATTTCCGCGTCAAGACCTTCCAGGCGGAGGACGAGATCGCCGGCATCACTTCCGCCATCGGCGCATCGTACGGCGGCGCGATCGGCGCCACGACGACGAGCGGCCCCGGCATGGCTCTGAAAGCCGAGGCGATGGGGCTCGCCGTGATGCTCGAGCTTCCGTTGATCATCTGCGATGTTCAGCGCGGGGGCCCGAGCACCGGGTTGCCCACGAAGACCGAGCAGGCCGATCTCCTTCAAGCACTGTATGGAAGAAACAGCGAGGCGCCGATCCCCGTGATCGCCGCGAGCACGCCTGCGGACTGTTTCCTGACGGCTTTTGAGGCGGTCCGGATTGCGATCAAATACATGACCCCGGTGATCATCCTCTCCGACGGATACCTTGCCAACGGCGCCGAGCCCTGGATGATTCCTTCGGTCAGTTCCCTGCCCGATATCGCGCCGAAATTCAGGACAGACCCCAAAGGTTTTCAGCCGTATATGCGGGACGAACGGACGCTCGCCCGCCCCTGGGCGATTCCCGGAACGCCGGGGCTGGAACACCGGATCGGCGGTCTGGAGAAAGAACACATCACCGGAAATGTCAGCTACGATCCGGAGAATCACGAATTCATGGTCAGGATGCGGCAGGCCAAGGTGGACCGCATCGCCGACGACATCCCCCCGGCCCTGGTCGAAGGCGATCAGAAAGGCGACCTGCTTGTCGTCGGCTGGGGCGGCACCTACGGTGCGATCCGCACTGCGGTCGAAGATAAGCGCCGGGAAGGGAAATCCGTTTCGCACCTCCAGCTGAAATACATCAACCCCTTCCAGAAAAATGTCGGAGAAATCCTGTATAATTTCAAGTGTGTCCTCGTTCCTGAGCTCAACCTCGGTCAGCTTGCCCGGGTGCTCCGGGCGAAGTATCTGGTCCCCGCAGTAACGCTCAGCAAGGTGCAGGGGCTGCCGTTCAAAGCCATTGAAATAGAAAATAAAATTGACGAAATATTAGGATCAACACGATGAATTTAGTTGAGGATATACTCAAGGATGCGCCGGCAACGCCGCCGGTCAAATACACGGCGAAGGACTTCCAATCCGATCAGGACGTCCGATGGTGTCCGGGGTGCGGCGACTACTCGATTCTTGCGCAGGTCCAGCGCGTCATGCCCGACCTCAACATCCCGAAGCACAGGATCGTCTTTGTCTCGGGGATCGGCTGCTCGAGCCGCTTCCCGTATTACATGGAATCATACGGGTTCCATTCCATTCACGGCCGCGCCCCCGCCATCGCATCCGGCCTGAAGATCGCCCGCCCCGATCTCATGGTCTGGGTGGCGACCGGGGACGGCGACGGGCTCAGCATCGGTGGGAACCACCTGATCCACGTCTGCAGGCGGAACGTCGACCTGAAAATACTTTTATTCAACAACGAGATCTACGGGCTGACCAAGGGGCAGTATTCCCCTACCTCGGAGGTCGGCAAGGTCACGAAGTCGACGCCGTACGGCTCGATCGACCATCCGTTCAACCCCCTTCTCGTCGCGCTCGGGGCCGAAGCGTCGTTCGTCGCGCGCACGCTCGATCGGGATCCAAAACATCTGCAAACCATTATCCGGAGGGCGGCTGACCACAAGGGAACGGCATTCATCGAGATTTACCAAAACTGCAACGTGTTCAACGACGGGGCTTTCTTCAAGTACACGGAAAAGGAGACCAAGGACGACAACGTCGTGTTCATCGAGCACGGGAAGCCGATGGTGTTCGGGAAGGAACGGGATAAGGGAGTTCGGCTCGAAGGGTTCACCCCGACCGTCGTCTCCCTCAAAGACGGAAAATATTCCGCATCCGACCTGATCGTGCACAACGAAAAAGATACGATGCTTTCCTTCATCCTGGCACGCATGTCGAGCATTCCCGATCTGCCCAGGCCGGTCGGCGTCGTGTATGCCGTGGAGCGGCCGCTCTATGACGCGGAAGTCTCGAAGCAAATACAACAGGCCATCCAGAAACAGGGCGAAGGCAACCTCGAAAAATTGTTGAACCACGGGGAAACCTGGGCCATCAAGTAGAGGGATGACGCTCCCGGGCTTGTAGGACGATTCCGAATCGGGCGATCCAGAATGGCGGGATCGCCTTCTTTTTATGAACTCGCAAAACGAATGCAAATTCAGGACCCGGCGCGCTCAATCCGCGATCTCGCTCCGATCATCAGACGCCTCAATAATTTTGTCCTCACGACGCACGTGAACCCCGACGGCGACGGTCTCGGCTCCGAGCTCGCCCTCGCCATGGCTCTGCGGGAGCTCGGCAAGAGCGCGGCAATTCTCAACCACAGCGAGACGCCCGAGAACTACCGCTGGCTGGATCCGGGGCGGGAAATACGCCGGTTCTCGCCTGAGCGCGACCTCCCGGCGATCGAACGCGCGGAGGCCATTGTTATCCTCGATACCAATCAGCCGGACCGGCTGCGGAGCCTCGAACCGTTCGTACTCGCCTCGAAGGCCCGCAAGATCGTCATCGACCACCATCTGGATGCTCATCCGTTCGCCGAGCACTATGCGATCGATGAAGAAGCCACCTCGACAGGGGAAATCGTTTACCGGCTCATCCTGGCACTCGGGGATGTCGCCGTCACGAAGGAGATTGCCCGGGCCCTCTATGCCGCGATCATGACCGACACGGGTTCGTTCCGGTTCCCGCGGACCGACCCGGAAATCCACAGGATCGCCGCCCATCTGATCGAGCGCGGAGCGGACCCGACGGAAATTTACGTCAACGTCTACGAGAGTTGGACCCCGGGGCGGCTGCGGCTGTTGGGAGCAGCCCTCACCTCGATGAAGACCGCCTGCGAGGGCAAACTCGCCTATCTCGTCTGT
>VBOC01000165.1 GCA_005877655.1 Ignavibacteria bacterium | reverse complement strand
CCCTGTCCCTGCCACCAAAGCGACCAAAACTGCGCAGCGCGCCTTCGCGCTATTCAGTAGTGCGGATATTTCTGCCTCATTGATCGTGGGACGATTCTGCTTTTCCTTGATGACCAAGGGAAGTTGAATGTGAAATGGAGAGGTGCGCTCAAAAAAGACTTGACAGGGCCAGCATTGCGATTTTATTTACGCTTCTATAACAAATTGGAATTCCATAGGGACCTAGCACCCTGCGTCCGCCGCAAACGCAGGCGGCTTCCTTCTAACGGCTTTATCGGACGCGCGCGGAGCACCACCCTGCCCAGGTTCACGCCTGGGTGAAAACGCGCATCCGATAAGGCTCTAGCGTTAATCAGGAGCTAATGGGCTTTTCCCGACCTCATCGCGCAAGTAGCGTCGGCCAAATCGGTCCTGCCGCTCATATGTAACTCCCGACGAGCGGACTTGGTTCGTCCCATTCAATTCACTTTCAACTTTAGCGTAACGCTGTGCTGTGCGCTGGTCGCTCCTGTTCCAAAAGTGCCGGTGACCAGAATGGAGTAAGTGCCGGGTGGTGTACCTGGATTGTGTACCGTCGATCCTCCGCCTCCGCACGCTGCCAACAGAAACACACACACCACCATTGTCGCCATCGCGAATATGCGGTTGGATTTTGGCTTACTCACTAACGTCACTTGGGCAGCTACCCAAACAAGCACAACTGCCAGGAGCCAAACCACCGCCGGCATCTTCAACATTCGATTCACCGGCCACCCTGGCATCCGGAGCACCAGTACGCTGGCCGCTGTTGTGGTCACCGTCACAGTCACATTCGCGGAATTGGACCCGTCCAGCGTGACGCTCGTGGGTGCCACGGAGCAGGTCGCCTCTGACGGTGCACCAGTGCATGCCAGACTGATTGAGCCTCTCAGGCCGCCCTCCGGTGAAAGACTCAAATTGTATGTCGCCGTTTGTCCAGCAGTGACTGTGACGTTGGTCGAAGACTCGACAGCCGCGGCAATAGAAAAGTCGATGCCTGTTCCTGACAGGGCCAGTGTGTTCTGCCCGCCAGGTCCGTTGTCAGTCACGGTTATGGCTCCATTCCGAACACCTGCCGCTGTCGGTGAGAACGCAACTTGAATAACGCAACTTGCACCTACAGCAAGCGTCCCCACACATTGATTCGTCTCCGCAAAATCTCCGCTCACAGTAATGTTCGAGATTGTCAAAAGGGCATTTCCCGTATTGGTGAGCGTGACGGACTGAGCTGCGCTCGTCGATCCAACGAATTGTCCTACAAACGTCACGCTGGCCGGTAACAGCCCAACCGCTGGACCTATCCCGACTCCGCTGGCGAATATCGCCTGAGGCGTGTTAACCGCATTGTCCGCGATCACAATCGTTCCCGTGCGGGTGAGCGGAGCTTGTGGCACAAACGAAATGTTGAGGTTGCAGTCTCCTCCGACACTAATCGTGGTACCGCAATTGCTCGTCTCCGTGAAATCACCGTTTGCCACGGTGCTATCAATGACCAGAGGCGTTCCGCTCGGATTGCTGAGCTTCACAGTCTGCGGACCGCTGGTGGAGCCTACATCCAGGCTCGCAAACGAAAGGCTTCCCGGAAAGATCGCCGCTATGGGTGAATTCAACAAAACCGAGATCGAATTTCCCCCGCCTCCACCAAAGTCCGCAACCACAAGGTCTGTGCTTCCGTTCGCTCTCACGTCAGCCGCAGCGATTCCAAATGAATAGCCGACCGCAGAGTATTCATAGTCGATCGTCTTCGGAAAAGTTCCGTCTCCCTTGCCCAAATACAGCGTCACCACATTGTTGAAGTCGTTGACCACAGCAAGGTCCTCGACTCCATCGCCGTTAAAATCACTGACTGCCAGAGCGCTCAACGAAGGCGTGTTGGTGTGGTATACCGTTTGGTTCTGAAATGTCCCATTTCCATTGCCGAGCAGTATCGATATCGCGCCGGAGTTGTTCACCACTGCGAGATCGACTTTTCCATCCTTATTGAAATCCCCCACTGCGATAGATATCGGATCTTGTTGCGCCGGATAGTCTGTGTGCGACAGAAAAGTGCCGTCGCCACGCCCGAGCAGAACGGATACCACACCCGAAAAGCCGCCACTCGCAACTGCCAGATCCTCATATCCGTCGCCATTGAAATCGCCCAGAACGACCGCTTGGGGGTTTTGCGCCGTCGCGAAGTCCACCGGTGGCGCAAACGTCCCGTCGCCCTTCCCCAGCAGGACAGACACCGTTCCCGGCACGTTTCCGTTCGCGACCGCCACATCCATCTTTCCGTCTCCATTGAAATCACCCGCCGCAACCGACACGGGGTAGCCATTCACCGCATACGAAACTGGCAATTGAAACGTCCCGTCCCCATTCCCCATGAGAACCGACACAAATCCCGTCGTCGGACACGGCGGAAAGATGTACGCGCAACTCGGGTCTGCGACCACCAGGTCTTCCTTCCCGTCTCCATTCAAGTCCGCCACTGCCACCGCTCGTGGAACCGGGCCCGCCGCGTAGGACGCCGCCGTCTGAAACGTACCGTCCCCTTTACCCAGAAACACAGACACCGTGTTGTCTCCGCGGTTGGCGCTGACTACATCCAGCTTCCCGTCTGCGTTGAAATCACCGGTTGCGACGGACATCGGCACAGCCCCTGCCGTGTAATCCGACGATCGACCAAACGTGCCATCACCTTTGCCTATCAGTACCGCCGCTGTATTCGCGTCTGTGGCCATAATCAAATCGATTTTGCCGTCGCCATTCACATCAGCCGTTGTCACGGAAAACGGTTGAGCGCCTGTGTCGTAGTTGACGGGTGCCTGAAACGTGCCGTCTCCTTTGCCAATCAGGATCGATACATTGGTGCCCAGTGGAGCACCGAATCCGTTGCCGTTGGCCACCACAAGGTCCAACTTCCCATCACCATTAAAATCATCTGCCGTCATCCACCCGGCGTCGGAGCCAATACCGTCATAGTCCACGTGAGGTTGGAATGTCCCATCTCCATTTCCCAACAGGACCGACACCTTGCCTGTGCCGCAACCTGCCAGGTCCAGTTTTCCGTCTCCATTGAAATCTCGCGCGATCAGATGCGTGGCTATGACACTGCCGGTTCCGATGTCATAATTGGTTGGCGGCTGAAACGTTCCATCACCATTTCCGAGTAGGATCGAAACCGCCACCAACGCTGTATTTCCGATCGCCAGGTCGAGTTTCCCGTCACCGTTAAAGTCGCCACTAGTTATCGAGAACGCCGCGCCATCCATTGGGTAGTCAGCAAACGACTGAAACGTTCCATCACCGTTGCCTAGAAGAATCGAGACGGAATTATTCGTACTTCCTGTCACGTCTGTACTGTTCACCGTGGCTATATCCAGCTTACCGTCGCCATTGAAGTCGGCGCTCACCAGGCCCCAGGGCGGGTTTCGAGTTGGGAATGTGGTCGCCGCTTGGAAGCTCCCGTCACCGTTTCCCAGCAGAACGGAGATGGAATTAACATTCGAATTTGCCCCGGCCAAGTCGATCTTCCCGTCACCGTTAAAATCACCTACCACCAACGAGATCGCCGACTGACCCGCCGCGAAATCGGTTTTCGGACCAAAGGTTCCGTCATTCTTTCCCAGCAGAATCGAAATCGTCTTGTCCACCGGGTTGGAAACAGCTATATCAACCAGACCATCGCCATTGAAATCGGCCACAACCGCCCTGCCCGGTCCGAGTCCCACCGGAAAATCTGCTCTCCCGAACATGTACGTTTGGCCGGCCGCATTGAACGCAGAAAGGCTAAATAAAACTGCGACCGCCAACACGATTCCCACAATTCGTGATTGTCTAAATTTCATGGGCGGATGACCTCTTCGCAGATTTGTCCGATCTGTTTCCGGCGCAAACACACCACAGCAACTACGATTCATGAAACGAAGCCGCGTCGACTTTGCTTGACACTAACCTTACTCCGGTTTTGCTACAAGCGACAACCTGCGGGCTGTCCCTCGCCAAAACTCTGTCCGCCTTTGAAATCAACAGCATAGAGTGTTGCCATCCACATGTCACTCACCCACGCACAGCCGTTTGTTTGGACCGCCACGACAGAATCGATCTTCGCTAAAGTCCAGCGATTATGTGAACGTATTTCCGGGACGGGACACTAGTTCACAATTAGTGTCAGGTTCTGTGTGCGGCTGACGCCGCTGGAGCTGCCTGTTATTGTTACTGTGGACGTTCCCTTTGGCGTGCCCGGATTGTGGACGCCGCCTCCTCCGCCGCAGCCACTAACGTAGGCCGCAATCGAGAGGACAAAAACTAGAACCAGCGCATAAGCAAATCCGAGCTTCCGCCGCGCCGCTGCAGTTCTAAAGCGTGCTTGCAATGCAAACAGGATCAGCGCCAGGAGCAACGGATCGCCAAAGCGCAGCAGGTTCACGGGTGGCCAGCTCGGCGGTACTGTTCGAGGCACCATCATGGATGGAGCAGTCGTGGTTACGGTCACAGTGAAGGCCGAAGGGGAAGATCCGTTTGGCGTTACCGAAGTGGGAGCCACCGTGCAGGTGGCCAACGAGGGGGCGCCCGTGCAAGACAGCGCGACTGTTCCGGTGAAGCCGTTCAGCGGTGAAACCTGCAAGCTGTAGGTGGCTGCATTTCCCGCCATCACTGTCGCTGTAGTGGAACCGCCGGTTGCGGCAGCCAGAGAGAAATCCGTGGCGCTTCCTGTCAGGGCAACAGCATGCGGACTGCCGCTGGCATTGTCAGTGATGGTTAGCGAACCGGTTCGGTTACCGCTCGTCGATGGAGCAAACGTGACGCTGAAGGTGCAGTTAGCGGCGGGAGCGACAGTATTGCCACAGGTGTTGGATTGAGAGAAATCTCCACTTATTGCGACGTTCGTGATAGTCAGCGTGCCATCGCCGGTATTGTTCAAGGCGATGCTTTGCGAAGCGCTCGTCGTTGTTACTTGCTGTGCGGGGAAAGTCAGTGCGGATGTCGAGAGGGCTACGATTGGTAACACGCCTTTTCCGGACAGAGTGATCGATTGGGGGCTGCCGGCATCATTGGTGATGAGTTGAAGGAGACCGGAGCTGGAGGCGTGCGCGGAAGGGGTAAAGGTGACGTTGACGGCACAAGAAGCTTTGGAGGGGATGCTGGTGCTGCAGGTATTGGTCTGAGAGAAATCGCCAGTAGCGGTGATCTTGCAAACGGTGGTCGCGGTGGCAGCGTTGTTGGTGATGGTGGAAGGGAGAGGAGAGCTGGTGGTACCAACGACCTGATCGGGGAAGGGCAAGGACGTGGGGTTGAGGGTGAGAGAAGAGGCACGAGCGAATTCGTAGGCGCCCATGTCGACGGTGGCGGTGCAGAGCCCTTTGCCGTCGAGGACGCGGTCGTTGCTGGCAATGTCCTGGGAGGGGAGATCGGGAGCGGAGTTGGAGCCCGCATCGATGGCGGAGGAAGTGGATTGGAGATGGAAGTCGGATGCGGAATTGACGAAGAGGGGATCGGTGGAGATGTTGCCGTTGTTGCCGGAAGATGAGGAGCAAGAGCCGGCGAAGGAGGTCCCCGAAGGATTGAAGACATCGTTGAAGTGGAAAATGGGAGACTGAGTGCTGTAAGTAGTGTCGCAGTCGACCGCGATCTGGCTGGCGGCGCCGACGAAGATGTTGTTGACGATCTGGGTCTGGTTAGGAAATCCGCTGAAATAGAGTTCGGAACCGCCTTGGAGAGCGCTATTGGCGGAGAAAGTGTTATTTACGAGGGTGGGGCCGTTCGCACCGGAGGGGACGAGTGTGGCGATACCGCCGCCCTGAAGGGCGGTATTTCCCTTGATGACGTTGTCCGTCACTACGGCGTCGGAATGAGTCCCCATGGAAATGCCGCCGCCCTGGCCGCCAGAGGTGTATCCAATAATCGTATTACCCCGGATGATGTGAATGCCAGCAGCGAAGAGGGAGATGCCGCCGCCATCGCTGCCGGTGAAATTGTTGGAGATCGTGTTGCCGATGATCTGTGGTTGAGACGCGCCGCCGATGAGAATGCCCCCACCACCGGTGCCACCGGTGCACCCGGATTGCTGGTTGTTTGTAATGGTATTTCCCTGAATCAGAGGCGAGCCGAAGGAAACGCCGATACCGACGCCGGTGCAGCCAAAGTTGGCGGTGATTATATTGTTCTGAATTGTGGGCGAGGAGCTGGCGATGGCGATGCCGCCGCCGTCATGAGTGTTAGTAGTGGAGGGGCGCCCGTTCCGGATGGTGAATCCGTCAAGGACGGAGCCGGAAGTTTCCTGGGTGACGAACTTGACGACAATATCGAGGCCGCCGCCGTCAATGATGGTGGCGGTGGGGCCGTTGACGCTTTTAACGGTGATGGCTTTGCCTTTGAAGTCGATATTTTCCGTATAGGTGCCGTCGGAGACGAGGACAGCGTCGCCGTTCGCGGCGCCGTCAATGGCAGCCTGGATGGTGGGCTTATCGGCGGGAACATGGATTGTGGTGGCGGCGGCAACCGGGAGAGTGGCGAGGCCTAGTAAGAGCGGTACGGCAACGATCTGGCCGGGCAAAAAGGAAGAGAAAGTCATGGTCTGAACCTCCAGAAGTTTCGACCGTCGTGGGGCCCGCCATGAAAACTACCAACTTCTAAGAGACCTGCAAGCGACATTGGACGACATCGGCGAAGTGTCGCACATTGTCACAAAATTCAGCAAGGAGCAGGGCAGCGTCAAGTCGAGCAGGGACCCGCGATTCGGGCTGGTGATCAGACGGCATTCTGGGAAACCAATCTTGTTGCACTGTCCCGGCAGGGTCTTAACTTGATGATTCCCTGTAATGCGAGAACGCCGGAATTGAAAGCGATCTGAGTGCGCGACATCCAATTCCGGCGTCTTTCATCTCTTTTGGGGGTCCAACTGGGGTCCAAAACTCGTCTATTTTGCGGGTCTTTCGGGTGTCTCATTGGTGTAAGGGCAACCGAATCAATGGGACTTAGAGTCTGATCGTCGAGCTCATAACCCGCTGAGCGGGATCGGTAGTTCAAATCCCGCCTTAGCAAAATGGGCGTCCGCACAGCAATGTGCGGGAAGATCACTCGTCAAAGTCGGTGGAACCTAGATTTTCAGCGTCGACTTTGTACGCAATGTGCAGACCCACTACTTTCTTAGCATTAACGAAAACCATATCGGAGACATTCACTACTTCAGTAAGGCCGTGGCCCTGCAAGCTATCGCCGCCACGAACCAATTTTTTAATTGCGGTACCGGAACTGACTTCAACAGCATTCAATGTGCGCTTGCCGCCGGCGCGCAAATGAGCGACTACGCAAGCAAGGGCCTGACCTCTTCCGCCGCCTTCAATGCCGTTTGCTCGTTTCCGTCCCCCACCGTGCCCGGCAGCAGCTACGGCTGCGCGTTCCCCGGCATCAATCCCAGCGCGCCGCCAGTGCCTTTCTTCGAGGCGATTGGCCGTTCCGTTTACAACGGATTGCAAACCAAGTTGACGCAGAACCTGCAGTACCCATTGCGAGGCGTGCGCGGGATGAGTCTCCAGGTGTCCTACGCTTTATCTCGCTTCGAGAATAGCGGGGGAGCCGCTGGTGGCGGCACTGGAGCAGGCACTCCGTTATCGGCAGACCAGGACTTGGGCGTTTTCGCGCTTGATAATGCCAAGCCCAACCGATATTTTGGGCCATCAGTGCTTGATCGCACTCACCAGCTTTCGTTCGGCGGTTATGCTGACTTACCAGGCGGATTTC
>VBOC01000164.1 GCA_005877655.1 Ignavibacteria bacterium | reverse complement strand
TGATCTTTTCCGATTCCGGCGACACGGCAACGGCACAGGCCTGGTTCAAAGGGATCGAGCACATCGATCAGACCGAGCACGTCGAACCCCTCTGGATACCCTACATCTTCAGCGGAATGCCGATCTTTGGAGCTCTCATCTTTCCCCGCGAAGTCAATTATATCCAGCAGTACGTTGTTCTCCCGATTGCGAAAGTGCTCTTTTTCGGCGTCGACATGGCCTGGATGATCATCCCGTTTCTCGTCATCGGGGCTTCGATGTATCTGCTGGCGCGGCAGCTCGCGTTTACTCCGATCCCTTCGCTTCTGGCTGCGATCACGTTCATGCTGAACCCCTATGCTGTCGGCCTTCCTGAAACCGGCCACGGCTCCAAGCTCATCGTGTTAAGCTATATCCCGCTCTTATTCCTTCTGACGTACAATCTCTTCCAGCGGCGGGATCTGCTGACCATCGGACTTCTGGCCGCCGCCGTGGGCACGATGCTGCTCGCCCGGCATCCGCAAATGGCGTTTTATGGACTGCTCGTGATCGACTCTTACTTCGGCTACGAGATTATCCTCGACTTACGGGAGGCCCCGCTGACGGGGTTGAGGAATGCGGGGCTTTTTGTGCTCGCGCTCGCGATCGGTTTCGCAATTTATGCCTACCAATATCTGCCCACGCAGGAATATAGTCAGTATTCCATCCGGGGCGGGGAAGCGGGAGCGGGCGGTCTCAGCTACGACTATGCGACGAGCTGGTCGTTCCATCCGTTCGAGCTGATGAATTACCTGATCCCTTCATTCTTCGGCTTAGCGGACCAAATGTATTGGGGCTGGATGCCGTTCACCAATTCCACGCTCTATATCGGCATCGCGCCGCTCTTCCTGGGAATCATGGCCGTCATCCACCGGCGAAACAGGATCACCTGGTTTCTGGCGCTGCTTTCCGCGGTTCTGTTTCTACTCTCCTTCGGCAAACATTTCGGATTGCTGTACGATGTCATGTTCAGGTATTTCCCGCTTTTTAATAAGTTCCGCGTTCCCGTGATGATTCTCCATCTCATTCCGTTCACGTTCGGCCTCCTCGCGGCGTACGGTTTCTCATTCGTCTCCGAGATGCCTCAGCAAGGGAAAGAACCGGAATTAATGAAGATGCAGAAACGGCTGAGGAACATTATTACCGTGATCGGCGTCCTGCTTATTGTGGGCCTGGTGTTCAACGACGGCCTGTACAGTTTCCTGTCGAGTTTCATGTTCGAGAAAGAAGGGGAGATGACACTGCTAAGGAGCCAATATGGCGTTCAGGCGTCGCAGGCGATGGCTCAATTGAAGAAACTTCGCTTCGACCTTTTCTGGAAGGATTACATTAAGTTTGCGATTATCGCGGGCGCGACACTCGGCCTCGTGATCGCTTATCTGAAGCGCAAGCTCCGGCTAACGACGTTCGGTTTCGTGTTGTTGGCGATTCTAATAGTCGACCTGGTTATTCTCGATGGACGCTATATCAACCCCAAGCCCAATACCTCCATCGTGGACCATTTTCAGGCGGACGAGGCGATCCAGAAACTGCAATCGGAGAGCGATACGACCCTCTTCCGTGTCTATCCGCTGGGACGTTTGGATGAGGAAAACCGGATGATGTACTTTTGGCTTCAGGACGTTCAAGGATACAGTCCCGCAAAGCTGAAGATCTACCAGGACATGAGGGATTCCTGCCTCAACCGGGGCAATCGGAGTGTGATCAACATGCTCAATATAAAGTATATCCTGACGGAGGGAAAAAGCAAGGATGGAAGTCCGCAGACCGTCGTTCAGCAGAATCCCGCATACCTCCCGAGGATGTGGTTTGTCGACAGCACAGTGGTGGTGCGATCGAAGGCGGAGATTTTTAACCTGTTGAATTCCGCGGAGTGGAATCCGGGCACGACCGCGATCCTCGAAAAGGAATTGCCCTCCAAATTCTCGAGGTCGGGAGCCGACAACGTGACAATGACCAAATACGGCTCCCGGGAGATCGCCTTGAAGACCACCACTGCAAACAACGCCCTCCTCGTCCTGAGCGAAATCTACTATCCCGCAGGCTGGAAAGCGTTTATCGATGGAACCGAAACGGAGATTTTCAAAACGAACTACATCCTCCGATCCGTGCTCGTCCCGGCCGGGAGCCATATCGTGGAATTCCGGTTCGACCCTCCCATCTATTACCTGGGATTCTCGATCACGCAGGGCGCGTGGGGAGTGACTGCGATTCTGACGAGGGGGCCTCGCAAGCACCCACGGCTTCCCTCTGAGCACTGCGCGCCGGGATTGAGGGCAATCGCCGGTCCAAAGATCAGGAGATCTGCGGCGCCTCAGAATAGTTCTATCGATGGAACCTGGAGAGAATTTCCTACCCGGCGACTAAAAGAAAAGGGCCGCTTGAGCGTCCCTTTTGGGACTATAATCTTTGATCCGCAGTGCTTACATCTCTTCCATCAGTGCACGGTAGCTGCGGCGGATAGCTTTGATCCTCTTCATCCGTTTCTTCACAGACGGTTTGGTGAAATAGGCGCGCTTCTTCACTTCCTTCAGAATTCCCGAGCGTTCATACTTCTTCTTGAAACGCCGGATCGCCCGGTCGATGTTCTCGTTTTCCTGCAGGATGATCCCGACCAACTAATTCACCTCCTTCTGTTCTACTTTAACAAATAAATGTTTACAGCGCTTCGGGCCGAAGATTTTCGATCAGCCGTCGTTGACCCTGTTTCTCGAACGAGACCAGAATCGCCTGGCTGCCGTCGGAAGTCTTCATTTTCTGCGTCACCTTCCCGACGTCATTCCACTCGGCGTGGAAAATCGCTTCACCGATCTTAAAGCTTTGCAGCGGACTATACAACGTTGCCGTTGCAGCATCGAGTCTCGCTTCAACCCCGCCATCAGTCCGGATTTTCAAGTCGATGAGAGTTGTGTGGTGGCAGCGAGTGCAACGAAACCAGGCCCGATTCAGCTGACCTTCCATTTCCCCGCCCAACTCCATCCTCATGGTCTTGTTGCAATAGCCGCAGAACTGTTCAGAGTATTTGGTCCGAGCCATGCATCCATCCAGAAATGGTGAATGAAATTTTGGTTGCCAGAGATGCGTGGAACGCGACCAGGGTGTAACGAACGGCTATAGGTTCTCTTGAGGGGGGAAGTGGATCGCGTCAGCGAGAACAAACAGGCGTAAGCATCTCATTAATTAAATATACGAAATTGCGGCCATTGAGTCAATGAAGAAATGTATTAATTGGGGCAAATTCGGCGAAAGGACTGAAAGAGGTACTTTTGAGCGTTTTTCGGGAGAGATTTCAGCTGAAAGGTCGGTATGCTTGGCTACAAGGCCGGGATGGTTGGATGTAAGGGCGGTTTTCTTTAAATTGGTGGCGGATTTGCTCTGAACTTTGTATCCGGCAGTAACTTAGGAAGGATGGTTCGCATGGACAATCGATATCGTCTGCTGTTCGTTGCATTCGTGGCGCTCGTTGGATTCGGAGGCAAGGCGGTGCTCGCGCAAGATCCCATAAAGGTCGCGCCGGCTTCGCACACCCTGGTGGTTGATAATGACAAGGTGCGCGTGATCGATTTTCATTTGAAACCCGGCGAGAAGGCCGCCATGCATTCCCACGCCGCGAGGATTACGGAAGTTCTCACCGGTGGAAGAATAAGGGTAACATCCCCCGGCGGCAAGTCTGACGAGCGGATACTCAAAACGGGGGACATCGGCTGGCGGGAGGCGGAGACGCATGCGGTGGAGAATATCGGAAAATCCGACCTTCGCGTGAGGACGATCGAGCTGAAAGTGCGGGAGAAGAAATAGTCATCGGGGTGCTTTAATCTTTTGGGACCCTCTCCCACGCACCGGGGGGAAGTAGTCCCATGTCCGGCGACACACGGAGGGTCTAGCTCCATTTTGCGGAGGACGGTCCACCGAGGAGGAACAATATGAATGCCTTTCCAACCTGGCCACTCAAACGTTTTCGTCCCATCGCGTTATTCGCGCTCTTCACCATCGTTTCGGGCATCCCTCGATTTGCCGCCGCACAGCTCACATTCAGATGGGCCAGGATTCAGGACGGTTACCACAAGGATGACTACATCAATGATCTCGATATCGACAATCTAGGAAACGTATATGTAGCCGGATGGGTCACCAATAGTGCTGATAATACCGATTATTTTGTGGCAAAATATGATCGGGCGGGAACAGACAATGGTACCAGCTCTACGATCATGGGGGGAACGATCAGGCGCGATCGATCGCAGTCAAGGGGTCGAACCTCTACATCACCGGAAGAAGCCAGCTAGGCTCGGGGTTTGGTGCGGACTATGACATCGTCTCATTCGTCTTAGATACCGCCGGCACCATCAAGATGGACAGCACGATTGAAAGACGATACGATTACAGCGGCCTGCACTATGACGATGACGCGGTCAGTGTCATTCCCACCCAGAACGACACGTTTTTTGTTGCAGGGCTGCACCGCGATTCGGCAACGGCTGCCAATCATTTTACGCTGCTAAAATACAGTCCTGATGGACTGGTGGGCGAGGCGTCGTACAACAGCGGCGGCTCCGATGATGTTGTCGGAATGGTTATGTACATCGCGGGCACGTCGATCATCGCTCCAAGCTATTCTGCGGCCTATACCACGCTGAAGTTCGACAACCAGCTTCGAAGGCAGTGGGTGAGGAACTACCAGCATGCGGGCTACGATGAGGTGACAGCACTTTTTGCAGACGCATCGGGGGTTTATGTGACGGGGCGAAGCGCTGCCACATGCGGGGATCTCGATGCGTCCACAGTCAAATATTCTCCTGGCGGGACGCAGGCGTGGATCGCTCGATCGTTTGAGTGCCTCTCCAACCAAGTCTCCGCCGCGGGCATCACTTCAGACAGGGACTACGTCTACGTTACCGCCTATCATGCCAATGGGTCGGAATTCTACAAGTATGATAAAGCTTCCGGAAACATTCACCTTAAAGCGCAGTCAGCGATTCAGAGCTATTGGAACACCATACGGATCGAAGACCGAACGGGCGGCATGTATGTCGCTGGTCATCGCGTCTATTACGATGTCCCTTACAATGCATGGCATCTCGCGAAGTTCGACTCCTCAGGCGCCCTCAGCTCGGAGGTTCTCTTCGACGGGAGCGGTAGGGGTAATGCGAACACCATGGCAAAAATGAAGGCCAGCAATGCGGATAGCAGCCTTGTCATGGTGGGATCCACCACGGTCAATACCCAACAGGACATGATGATTGTGAAGTATGGTGTTGGGGGGACCTTCACAATCGACGGGGTGTACTCCGGCCATGAACTTGCAGGCCCGAACAGCCTCAGTTCCGAGTACCGTCTTGATCAAAACTATCCCAACCCCTTTAATCCGACCACCTCGGTACGCTTCTCCCTCCGTGAGGCCGGAACCGTTTCTCTTAAGGTTTTTGATCTTCTCGGCCGCGAGATCAAAACTATCGTGGATAACCGACACCTCGAGGCCGGGGTTCATGAAGCGACCATCGATCTCCCCGGATTGGCGAGCGGAATTTACTTCTGCACGATCTCCGCTAATCAGGGCAAGTTTTCTGCGGCCAGAAAAATGGTGATCACGAAGTGATCTCAGCACGAAGAGAGTTAGAAGCAAAGGGTCGTCAAGCAGCGGGGGAAGATTTGGATAGAATGCTTCACGCCCAATGAATCGGCCCTTCCGGAGGCCGAGGCTATTCAAGCTAGCGATCTGGCTGCTCTTCCTTGCATGCCTCGTTGGTATTTTTCCTCATTCCATCGAACGGCAAGAAACCCTGGGCGTTGACTACCCCATCTTCTACAAAGCCGCCCGAAGTCACGGAGAGGCGGACGGATATATCTATCCACCCACCCTGGCTTGGCTTCTCTCTCCTCTTTCCTCTCTGCCCTATCATCTAGCTTCGGAAATCTGGTATGTCATTCAGGGCCTGGTGATCCTAGGAGTGTTGTGGATCTGCTTGCCCGCTTTTCATCCAGGCAGGAAGGCGATGTGGTTGGTAGAGGCCCTCTTCATCATTGCGGTGGCGAGATTGCTGATTCTCAACGCAGAACTCGGGCAGGTCAACGGCCTTGTATGCCTTCTCATCTGTTTTGCGATGATTTCCTCGTCCGCTTCCGTCGCCGGTGCATCGCTAGGGACGGCGACGCTGATTAAGGTGTCCCCGATCTTATTCCTCCCCTTCGGTTTGATCGATAATATGGGCAAACGTTGGAAGGGGCTGCTGCTTTTCTACTGTGGGACGCTCGCCCTCGGATTCGGGTTGCCGCTCATCTCCGGATTCAGTCTTTCAGGCCTGACGAATCTTGCTCAGCTATCCGGTCGCGCCAGCGATAACTTGGGGTTGTTTGAGTATGCAGGGAATTATTCTTACCTGATTTCAGCCTTGCTATTGCTGGGTTCGTTAGTCATCGCTGCCAAGGCGAAAGGCCGATGGGAAATCTGGCTCATCCCAGTTCTCCTAATGATGATCATACCGCCGGTTGTCAGGAAGGCCCACCTCATCTACGGCGTGGTGTTGGGCCGACTCCTCGAGAGATCTGCGCCGGGGCGTTGGGCTTGGATCCCGGCTGCGTGGGCCTCGGGCACACTCGGCACCATGCTGTGGGCGCCAAGCGCCATCATCGGGAACATTCTCGCTCTTTCGATCCTGCTATATAATTTGGCCAATCGCCATGGTAGAACGGTGCCCATCTCCACACAATCTCCAGTTACCTCCCACCCGCCCTTGTAGTAGAGGTCAAAAATCAATACATTGAGGCTTCGCGGAGCGCGAGAGCACCGGGAATCCGAAGAGGTCTGCGCGGTGTGTGATGTGAAAAAGCTCCTCCAGGGGCCCTTAGCTCAGTTGGTTAGAGCAGCTGACTCATAATCAGCGGGTCGGAGGTTCAAGTCCTCCAGGGCCCACTTCTTAAACCTCCGTTCGCTCTTGGATAATAAGAATCAAGGCCACAGCATTAATTCAGCTCGCCTCCATTAAGGTGAAGAACCGCGATCCTTACAAGAAGGCGGTGGCTCTTGCAAACAGCCTCAAGCGTGATGGATTGAGGGGAGTTGCGATGACCAAGGAGGAATACCGAAAACAGATTGCGAAACTGCCGTTTGAGGAGAAGCTCAAGATTCTCGAAGAGATGAAGGAATTTGCGAGAGAATTCAAAAAAGCGAATCGGGCGGTAATCGAACAATTGAAGATGCCGGCAAAAAGAGAGGAAAGTAAATGACCACGTTTGAATCAATTCACCTTAGCAAACCCACCATTGCCCTGCTCGCAAAGCACGGTATTACAACCCCCACTCCGATCCAGCAGGAGCTGATACCTCCCGGATCCGGCAAGACGCTCGGATTTGCCCTGCCCCTCCTGGAGAAGGTCGAGCGGCAAAACGGGATCTCCACCCTCATCCTTGCACCCACGCGGGAGCTCGCCGTTCAGATATCGGCAGAATTTACGAAGTTTGGCAGGGGAAGAGACATCGGCATTGCGGCCGTGTACGGAGGAGTCTCAATCAGTAACCAGATCAGGGAATTGCGTCACGCCAACATTGTCGTGGGAACGCCCGGCCGGTTGTTGGACCTAATGCAGCGCGGCGATGTCCATCTCGACAGGGTTCGCCACCTCGTGTTTGACGAAGCGGACCGGATGCTTGACATGGGCTTTTTGCCGGACATCGAGCGAATCCTGCGTCACGTTCCGAAGCAGCGCCAGACGCTGCTCCTCAGCGCCACCCTGCCCAAGGAGATCCTCCGGATTGCTCAAAAGTATATGGTCAACCCCGCAAGAGTTCAGTTTGCGGCGGCAGTGAAGCCGGAGTTTCTGCACCAGACGTACTATCAAACGAGCGGCGACCAGAAATTATCGCTCCTCATCCATCTTCTTCAGCGTGAACGCGATCTCGCACTCGTTTTCTGCAACCGCAAGCACGTCACCGCCAAGCTGGCCCGGAGGTTATCGCACAACGGCGTCCACGCCCGATGCCTCCACGGCGACATGTCGCAGCCGCAGCGCGAGCGGGTGACCGCTGATTTTAAGGGTAAAAAGTTCAACGTTCTAGTGGCGACCGACGTCGCCGCCCGGGGGCTGCATATCGACGACGTCACACACGTCTACAATTATGAGATTCCGCGGGACGTGGATTCCTACACGCACCGCGTGGGCCGCACGGCGCGGGCGGGCAAACGGGGAGAGGCAATTTCGCTCGTCGCAACGGATGAGGAGAGGGCTTTCTTCAAGCAGATACTTTTTACCCACGCCGGCAACATCGAACTGAAGCTGGTCAACAACGCCGATCTCCCGGGACTCGTCGAGCCCCCGAAACAGAATGTGGGAGCGCGCCACGGCCCGCAGCGGTTCCACCCGCGTTCGGGGCAGAACCGGAACCGCCGCCGGCACTGACCGGATTTGCTTACGGCGAAGATTTGCGGCCCGCGCTCAACGGAAGATACTGAGTTGCGGGTGGAGCGGTAAAGGCATTAACAAACTGCTATAGGCAGTCCAGGCAGTCGAAGATATCGATCTTGAGCGTTTGCCCCGATTGAACATCGGCATTGAAATCGATGCTTCGGAAGGACGGACCGCCCCTATTAATGTCGAAAGCGCGGATAACGTACCTCCCGCCTGGGACTGAGAACTCTGCCTGACCTGTAGAATCTGTAAATTTCATCTCCCCGGTGGGTAACAGCTCAATCTGCTTTCCGGCCAAGGCCTGGTTGCCCCAATGCACGTAGGCGACGATTCGGCTCCTGAATTGCGGGGGCTGGGATGGGGTTTCCTTGCACGAGGACAGCAAGGATAAAAGTAGAAGCACCAAAGCTTTCTTCATAGTATCTCCTCCGGTCAGTGACCGTCAAACAGAATCCGAGAGTGGGCGTGCTACTGGATCAATATAGTATCTCGTGATGTAATCCGCAATTGATGGGCATTTTCGACCGAGGCGGGTGATTCAAGGGCCCCCGATTAACCACCCAATCCCTCCAATCGACTTTGACACCATGCAAATTTTCACTATTTTCCCACCGGCCGTTCATTCAGGA
>VBOC01000163.1:7228-8869 GCA_005877655.1 Ignavibacteria bacterium | reverse complement strand
ATCTACAAGACGACGGAGGAGGTTCTCGCCGGCACGGCCGTCGCAGATGTCAAGATCTCCCGCGATGCGAGACGGGATCGCGCCAGGACTCCGCTTGTGGCCGAATCGATTATCCGGTATATGACCGAGGATCAGAAAAAGGATCTGCTCGAAGAGCTCAAGACGGAAATGCGGAACGCTGCAAAAGATCTGGAATTCGAACGGGCAGCGGAGCTCCGGGACGAGATCGACCGGCTGGAGAAGAACGGGAAGTAATGATGTAAGGAGGGAGCACCCCCAAGATCTGGGGCGAGTCTCTCGTGAAAAACGGAGATTAACGAAGTCTAGAGGGAGGCCGCCATCGTCTGGGGCGCGGCTCTCGTGAAGTACGGGGAGGAATGAAGTCTACGGGGAGGCGGTTGTGATCAGAGGCGGGGCTCTCGTGAAAAAACGGAGGGGAATTAATTCCACAGAGAGGTTGACATGACCTACAGCGCGACTCTCGTGAATGAGGTAGAAAAGTGATGCGTACAGGGAGGCAGTTACGATCGGGCGTGCCTCGCTCGTGAAAAACCGAAATTGATTATCTATAGAGGGAGGCTGTCATGATCGGGCGTGCCTCGCTCGTATCTAAGTACTCGGGATCGTCTTCGTCTCGCTTCGCGATTTTGTTTACCCTCCGGTTTGTCTCACCTGCGAATCTATCCTGGAAAGCGCTGCTGAGAGAATTTGCCGGCGCTGCTGGGGAAGTCTGCAGAGAATCGATCGCACTCATCCCGTCTGGAAAGAACTTCAGGAGAAACTGAAAACGGAGGGAATTGTGACCGATTTCCTTTCGTGTTATCTTTTCGAGAAGGAAGGAAAACTCCAGGAGATCGTCCATCTGTTAAAATACGGTGGAAAGCGCTCCCTCGGTGAGCGCTTGGGACGGGAAGTCGGCGAGTTGATGCTGAAGAACCCGGATTTTCTGTCGCCAGACTACCTCGTCCCCGTGCCTTTGAATAAACTCAAGCAGCGGGAGCGCGGATATAATCAGGCGGAATGTATCTGCCGGGGTATATCTGATGTGACGCGCATTCCGGTTGAGCGATCGCTCATAATCCGCCGGCGATATACGCAGTCTCAAACTGAGCTCGATCGAAACCGCCGCAGGGAGAATGTTGAGGGAGCCTTCGCCGTAAAAATGAATAAACGAGTCGCGCTCCCCGGGAACCGCGCAAACGCCGAACCGGCGGCTATCGCGAACGGTGCCGTGACAGGCCTATCGATTGTTCTCGTCGATGACGTCATTACAACCGGCGCCACTATCGAAGCCTGTGCGAGGGAGCTCGTGGCTCACGGCGCCGAGCGAGTGCTGGCGGTTTCTGCCGCTCTGGCTAGCTAATGGAGTTCCAAGTGCCTACGCCGGATCGCCAGGCTCGGCGAGGCTCGGCCAGGCTCTGCCAGGCTCTACTCTGAAGAAATAACGGTTGAAGTAGTACTCTTGCGAGGCAGTGTCCTTTTGTGCTAAGGGGCAAATCGGTCTGTGGTCGGGAAGGAATGACCTCTACAAAAATTCTCCTTCAAAAGGATATGTTGATCCGACCGGCACTCCCGAGACATCAGCCATGCCGATGACCGCAATTGGGACGGCCAGTTGATTTTCGGGCGATTTCTTGGTAC
>VBOC01000163.1:5826-7176 GCA_005877655.1 Ignavibacteria bacterium | reverse complement strand
ACTATGGCGGTACGAATCGGCATTAACGGTTTTGGGCGGATCGGCAGGAATGTGTTTCGGGCCGGCGTAACGGCCAGGGATCTTGAATTCGTGGCGGTGAATGACATCACCGATGCCATGACGCTCGGCCACCTCCTGAAGTATGATTCGGTCGTCGGGAATTTCTCGGGGACGGTCGAGGTCAAAGATTCCGGCCTGGTTGTCAACGGAAAATTCCTGAAGGTCTTATCCGAGAAGGATCACACAAAGCTCCCCTGGAAGGATCTGGGCGTCGATATTGTCATCGAATCAACCGGCCTGAAGCAGTTTACCGATGCCGATGCCGCAAGGCAGCATCTTGCCAACGGAGCGAAGAAGGTCATCATCAGCGCCCCCGCAAAACAGCCGGATGTGACGATTGCTCTCGGCGTCAACGACTCCGCGTACGATCCGATTAAGCACAACGTCATCTCCAATGCCTCCTGTACGACGAATTGTCTCGCCCCCGTGGCGAAGGTTTTGCTACAGAACTTCGGCATAAAAAAAGGGCTCATGACGACGATCCACTCCTATNNNNTCCGACTTGCGCCGCGCACGTGCCGCCGCAGTAAACATGATTCCCACATCGACCGGAGCCGCAAAAGCAATCGGCCTCGTCCTACCGGAACTCAAAGGAAAGATGGATGGGATCGCCATCCGGGTGCCCACACCGAACGTCTCGCTCGTCGATCTGGTGGTCGAAGCGGAAAAACCCGCCACAAAGGCAACCGTAAACGCGGCGTTCAAGCAGGCCGCGGACACGACGATGAAGCAAATCCTTCAGTATACGGAAGAGCCCCTCGTTTCCGCAGACTTCAAAGGCAATACACATTCTGCAATCCTGGATGCATCGCTGACATTTGCGCTCGACGGGATGATCAAGGTTCTGGCGTGGTACGACAACGAGTGGGGTTACTCATGCCGGGTCATCGATCTCGCGAGGAAAGTCGGAGCGATGATGGATTGAGTGCAGGCTTTTTCTCCCCTGCCCGCACTGTGCCGATTCATGGATCCGATCGCGGTACCGCAGCAACCCGGAGGCAACGTCCCATGAATAAAGTGACGATCGACGATGTCCGGCTGAGAGGAAAGCGAGTCCTCGTCCGAGTTGATTTCAACGTTCCGATGGAGGAAGGCCGCATCACCGATGACAAGCGTATAACAGAATCCCTTCCGACAATTAACAAGATTTTAAAAGATGGCGGCCGCGCGATTCTGATGAGTCACCTCGGGCGGCCGGACGGAAAGAAAAAGTCCGAATTGAGCCTCCGCCCGGTTGCTGGGCGATTGTCCGAACTGATTCACAAGCCGGTCCACTTCGCGCCGGATTGT
>VBOC01000163.1:0-5718 GCA_005877655.1 Ignavibacteria bacterium | reverse complement strand
GCACGCTTCAACGGAAGGGATCACGCACTTCGTCCGACCCGCCGTTGCCGGTTATCTCATGGTCAAGGAGCTTGAGTACCTCAGCCGTGCCGCGAGCAACCCCGTTCGACCGTACGTTGCCATCATGGGAGGCGCCAAGATCTCCGGCAAGATTGACGTCATCCGCAATCTGATGAACGCGGCCGACACGTTTCTGATCGGCGGAGGAATGATGTTCACGTTTCTCAAAGCGGAAGGACTGGAGATCGGGAATTCTATCCTGGAGGCTGACAAAGTCGAGCTGGCCCGTGCGCTCATGCGGGAAGCCCGGACCCGGAATGTCGGGATCATCCTTCCGGTTGATTGCGTCGTGGCTCAGCGTTTTGACAATGACGCCCAGCACCAGACAGTGTCAGTGAATCACATTCCGCCGGGATGGATGGGTCTTGATATTGGTCCGGAAACTGTTAGATTATTTGAGAAGGAATTGCACAAGGCAAAAACTGTGATCCGATGGGCGTCTTCGAGATGGATAATTTTGCGAACGGAACGCGGGAGATGGCGAGGATTCTGGCTCGAGTGACGGAAGGCGGCGCCATGACGATCGCCGGCGGCGGCGACACGGCCGCTGCCCTTGCCGGATTCGGACTCGAAAAGGCCGTTCGCCATGTCTCTACCGGCGGCGGCGCGTCTCTCGAGTTCCTCGAGGGGAAAGTTCTACCAGGCGTGGCGGCCCTCACTTCCGCGTGAAACGGAATGTCTCGTTCTAACGTTTAACAATTAGAGGGCTTGCGTTTAACAAGGAGACGGCTCCCGGAACAAGAACATGGCTTATTACCGCTATACAAACTCCAATTACTATCGGCCATCCTTTTTCGGAGGGTTTAAGTACTTCCCGCCGGTAATCAAGGCGCTCCTCGTGAGCAACACGGCTGTCTACCTCGTCACGGGTCTGTTCGGCGCTTTCCGTCTGCAGGGCGCACAGATGGCCGACATCATCAACCAATATTTCCCGTTATACCCTCTCGGCGGGGGGTTTCAGGTCTGGCAATTGTTCACATACTTGTTCATGCATGCCAATTTCATCCACCTCTTGTTCAACATGTTTGCGCTTTGGATGTTCGGGATGGAATTGGAAAATGATTGGGGCTCACGCAAGTTTCTCTCTTACTATCTGATTTGCGGATTAGGAGCCGGGTTATCGAACCTGTTCATCGGCCCGCTGCTCGGACCCGTCGGCCCACCGACAGTCGGCGCCTCGGGTGCCATATTCGGTGTGCTGATTGCCTTTGGCGTCATCTATCCCGACCGCCCGATCTTTCTGTACTTCCTTCTCCCGATTCGGGCCCGCTATTTCATCATGTTCTATATCTTCATGGAACTCTATTATGAACTGACCGGGTCGGCGGCCGGCGTTGCACACCTGGCTCACCTTGGAGGTGCCGCCGTAGGATTTGTCTATTTGATGATCGATCAACGACGGATCCCGTTCCAGCGAATAATCTCGCGCGCCCGCCAGCGGATCGTTCCGTCGGAAAAAGTCGAGGAATATTCTTCCTACGATCCCCGGCGCGCGGTCGATGCGAAGTATTCCGACGTCCCGGACCCGGAAGATCATGTGGACCAGCAGAGGATCGACGAGATACTCGATAAGATCAGCCAGCACGGGTATCAGAGCCTCACCGAGAGCGAGAAGAAGATACTCTTTGACGCAAGCAAAAAGCTCAATTGACTTCTAGAACCCCGGCACAAATCTATCTGCGCTCCCCACTGCGCGATCCGTTCACACACCGACAACTGCCCCGATGGTGAATGCGAAATCCATCAGGCAGACGACCAAGGCGCGGCCGCCTTCGGAAATGGTGATATCGAGAGTCCTTGCGCAGGAGGACCGCGAACCATCACATTGGCAAACGATCGTCCTGGAAACCCCACGGCGGTCGGTCGCTGCACCACCACATTCGCAAACGGTCATCCTGGAAATGCCTCGGCGGTCGGTCGCCGCATCGTCACATTCGAAACAGGTTACCCTCGAAACTCATCGGTGGGATCTCGGTGCGTCACCACCCGGGCGCGCCTTGACTTTGGAAACCCTCGAGCAGGCAATCGTCGCGACACCACATTCGCCAAGAATTATTCTCGAAACACATAGGCGCTCGGTCGTCACCCCTTCACACGCGCAGACATTTATCTCGGATGCCACTCTGGGGGCAGCCGTCACACCGCCACTCCTGCACAAGATAATTCCGGAAACCCTTGGGCAGGCGGTCATCGTATCACCAGCTCCTCACGCGGTGATTCTGGAAACCTTTGGCCGCGAGATCACTCCGCAAACTTCTCACTGATCGAGCGCACCAATGGATTTCACCATACCGGTCTTTAACAATCTGGATCAAGGCGATATGCTGGCGGCACCACACCCCACGTACAAGGTCGGGGTGCGCCGCAAAGCGAGAGAGGTAAACATTGGCGGAATAAAGGTCGGAGGCAACGCTCCGATCTCGGTACAGACAATGACGAAGACGAAAACTTCAGACGTCGAAGGGACCGTCCGGCAAATCCGGCAAGCAGCGGATGCAGGGTGCGACATCATCAGTGTTACGGTAAATGATAAGGAAGCGGCGGAGGCGGTCGCCGAGATTGTCAGGCAGTCTCCGATACCGGTCGTCGCGGACATTCACTTCAATCACATTTTTGCGCTGAAATCCATCGAGGCAAACGTCGCAAAGGTCAGGCTCAATCCGGGAAACATCGGCTCAAAGGATAGGATCCGCCAGGTGTTGACTGCCGCGAAGGAGAAGAACAGGTGTTGACTGCTGCGAAGGAGAAGAGCATACCGATTCGGATCGGTGTGAATTCCGGATCGCTCGAAGAAGATATCCTGGAAAAACACGGTTACCCGACCGCCGAAGCACTGTTCGAAAGCGCCATGCGGCATGTCGGCATCTGCGAGGAGTTCGGGTTCAATGATGTGATTATCTCGGTGAAGTCGACCGATGTTCGGTTGATGATCGAGGCCTACCGGCTTGTCGCCGAGCGGACCGACATCCCCCTGCATCTTGGAGTGACTGAAGCGGGTCCGACCAAAGTGGGAACGATTAAGTCAGCGGTCGGAATCGGCACACTGCTCGCCGAGGGGATCGGTGATACGATCCGCGTCTCGCTCACGGATGATCCGGTGAAGGAAATCGAAGTGGGCAAGGAGATTCTGCGTTCACTCAGCCTTGCTTCCCGGAACATCGAGCTTATTGCCTGTCCAACGTGTGGACGGCTGGAGGTAGATCTTTTCGGGATTATGGCACAGTTGGAAGCGAAGCTGGAGGGTATAAAGAAACCCGTGAAGATAGCAGTACTCGGTTGTGTTGTGAACGGGCCCGGCGAGGCCAGCGAGGCCGATATTGGGATTGCGGCCGGGAAGGGTGTTGCAATCCTATACCGATAAGGGGAAGTTATCAAGCGGGTAAAAGAATCGGAAATCGTACAGACCATTCTCGAGGAAGTCGAGAAATTTCAGCCTGAGCAATAAGACGGGCAGGAGAAACGAATATGGTGAACCTATTAACCGCACTCTTGTTGTTATCCTTCACTCAACTCGGAACATATAGCTTTAAGGGACAACCGATGGGCGAAGATCGAAAAGCCGCTCCCGCAAAATCCAAAGGGGTCTTGGATTTCAAGATGAACACAATCGAAGGTAAACCGCAGCCCCTTTCCACCTACAAGGGAAAGGTTCTGATGATCATTAACACTGCATCCGAGTGCGGTTTTACACCGCAATATGAAACCTTGGAAAAATTGTATGAGACGTACAAGGACAAAGGATTTTGCGTCCTTGCGTTTCCCGCCAATAATTTCGGCCACCAGGAGCCCAGCACAAACGCGGAAATCAAGACCTTCTGCAGCACAAAATACCACACGACCTTTGACATCTTCAGCAAGATCAGCGTTAAGGGTGACGACCAGCATCCGCTCTACAAGTATCTCACGAAAGACTCTCCCTTCCCGGGAGATGTGAAATGGAACTTCCAGAAATATCTGGTCGACCGCTCAGGAAAGGTCGCCGCGCGCTTCATGTCCCCCGTCGATCCGCAAGGTAGGCGGAGCGATTCAAAGCAAACAGCTTTTATTCACTGGATCATCCCCGGTGTGCGATAATCGCGACTCTCGCAATATTTGACTGAGTTAGCCCACCTCAATTAGCAACGGTCTCCTAAGCCCTGTCCATTATCCTCACCGATCGGTGCGGCCGCGTTGATTAGTGCGGCTGCCGCCCTCGGGATACCGGGTAGTGGCCGAAATTAACTACCTCCATATAAAAGGGTCAATAAACCCGATATTACGCCGGATCCCTCACAATTCTCGGGTTACCCAATTTATGGGGCAACGAATCAATTTCGAGGTGTCCCGGTCGCCTCTTGTATTGGATAATTGGCGGTCGCGAGACGTATTGATTCTAGACGGATAAAGAGTATATTTAGGGCGTAAACAAGCTGTCTCAGAGATGACCCGTGCGGAGGGTTTCTGGTCACGATCTGTTGGATTGCTTATTGCTGACAAACCCGCAGGATCAAACTTAAGATAGTTTGAGCTGCGGGTTTACGCGTTTACAGGGAGGACGCCATGGGGGAGAACAAAGAGGTACCGGGGAAAGCGGCCGGTTTTTTTGAAACGGTCCGTCACGAGTTGCGGCTGAGGAATTATAGCCACAAAACGATCAAGTCGTATGTCAGTTGTCTGCGATCGTTCGTCCGATTCATCCATCCACGGCACCCTCGAGCATTGACGAATCTTGATGTTCGGGGCTACCTTCTGCATCTGATCGAGGTTAGGGGACGCGCGGCTGGAACGGTCAACCAAGTATTCAACGCGCTGAGGTTCCTTTACGTCGAACTATACAAGAAACCCTTCGTGATCGTTTCGTTACCGCGACCTCGACGAGAAACAAAGCTGCCTGACATTCTCAGTGAAGATGAGGTGAAACGGTTATTCCTGACCGTTAGCAATCTGAAACACCGGACCATGCTGATGCTCGCCTACGCGAGCGGACTTCGTGTGAGCGAAGTGGTGCGTCTTCGGATTGAAGACATCGATGGTGATCGCGGGCTGCTTCATATCCGGGATGCTAAAGGAAAAAAGGATCGGTTCACGGTATTCCCGGAATCGCTAAGGGGGCAACTAGCCGCCTATTGGAGGCAGTCCAGATTGGGCAAGAGAGGCTGGCTTTTCCCGGGGCAGACGCCAGATCGCCACATATCAGAGCGCAGCATTCAAGCGGTGGTAGAGCGAGCGTTGAAAACCTCGGGCATCGCGAAACCAGTGTCCATGCATACACTTCGGCATTCGTTCGCGACGCACTTGTTGGAACATGGAACCGACTTGAGATACATTCAGGATTTATTGGGACACCAGAGTGTTCGGACGACCCAAATCTATACGCACGTAAGCCAGAAAGCACTCGAGAAGATCCGTAGTCCCTTGGATTTCCTGATGCGGAACTACGAACATGAGGTGGAGAACAACGAACCGAAGCTCTTGGAAAGCGGCGAAAGAGAAAAACAATAAAAACGCAGTACTACGTTTTCATGGATGTTAGGCGATATGTCCGCCTATGGAATCAGTGCTGTCTGGGGAGTGACTGCAAAAAGCCGACAAGCTGCTGTTTCCCAAGTTCAGTGTGTGACATGAGAAGCAATTGGTTCTATAATCGTTCGACGTGGTGGTGAGTGCAAGGCGAGTCTT
>VBOC01000162.1:2108-4564 GCA_005877655.1 Ignavibacteria bacterium | reverse complement strand
GGTTACAAAACTCTTCCTTCGAGTTGCTCATCGAGGATAACGGAGCAGGTTTTTCCCCTGACAAGGTACCGAGATTCAGCAACGGGCTGACGAATATGCGTCAACGGATGACCGATATCAACGGAACTCTATCATTGTCCTCGAAGCCCGGGGAAGGAACAACCGTGAAGTTTCATTTACCGCTTCCGCCTACCTAAGCGGCGCATGCGCGTTTCACACGTTCGTGTTATTGACAATGGTGCCCTGAATACGCTAGATTGTAAGATGTCCATCAAAGTTTCCATCGTGGAAGACGATGACGGTATCAGGGAGAGTCTGGCCGTCATCATCAACGGGTCGGATGGATTCCGCTGTGTGAGCAAGTACCCGAATGCCGAGGAAGCGCTCCGCGATCTCCCGCGAATCAAACCCGACGTTGTCCTCATGGATATCAACCTCCCGAAAATGTCCGGCATCCACTGCGTCCGAAAGCTCAAGGACGTCTGTCCGGCGACCCAGACGATCATGCTGACCGTCTACGAAGACAGCGATTCTATCTTCGATTCACTATCGGCGGGAGCGAACGGCTATCTCCTGAAGAGAACGCCGCCGGCAAAACTTCTCGAGGCGATCGACGAGGTCTACCGGGGGGGCTCCCCGATGACCACGAGTATCGCGCGAAGAGTCGTGCAGTCGTTTCATCAAATGGGACGCTCGGCGCGTGAAGATGAGAACCTCACAAAACGCGAGGAGGAAATACTTTCCTACCTCGCGAAGGGTTATCGCTATAAAGAAATAGCGGATCAGCTATTTATCAGCGTTGAGACTGTCCGCTCTCATCTTCACAGAGTTTACGAAAAGCTTCATGTCCGCTCCCGCACCGAGGCGGTCGTGAAGTTCCTCGGGAAATAGACGTCCTCCTCCGCGTCACTCCACCCAACAGTATCGGGACTCTCCGCTCGCACCTCCACCTAGTCGGGGATTGCGTTGCGCTGCCGGATTTCTCCCCGTCGGGCGCTATCACCGGCGTTCTTCACACGAACGTGTGAGTTTATCCGGTCCCGCTATTCCTTATTCCAACGTATGTGCGATTGTGGGAAGACCCTGCCCCGGATATATTGTAAGTAATCAACTCGACAAGAGGCGGGAGCGGCAGCTCGGTCACGCCGAATTATTCACGTACGGAAGGAAAGGTATCATGAACATGTTGAAATCCATCATCGCGTTCTCGATCGGAGTGTTGCTCTTGTCGGGTTGCAAGAAGGATGATAATCCTACGACTCCCCCGGGGGGCGGAACTACGACGTACACAACGTACGCGGGTACGTTTGCCGGATCTTCGGAAAGCGGTTCGATGAGTGTGACAAGAACAACCCACAGCCCGGAAGCGCTTCCTAAGACCGCCTCGATTGATTCCATCACCGGATCCTTGAAAATTTCCGGCGGTGCAACCATCATCTTGCAAGGCACGCTGAACACTGCGGATGGAAGCTTTACGGTATCTGGCGGCGGTTATACTTTTACGGGCACTCTCTCGGGTACGAGTATCAGCGGAAGCTATACCGGGCCGAACGGCTCTGGATCGTTCACAATGAAAGCCTCCTCGAATAACTCCGTGAAGGTTTTTGTCGGCGGCTATACCAGCCAGGCGGGCCGCGCGAACGGTAGATGAATGGGCTTGCTGTCTCGGATAGTGGCAGCAATACACAATTAACCGGGATCGTTGCCGTGGATAGCATCAAGATCTACATCCCCGGCTATACGGACGTTTTCCTCGCGCTGGGGAAATTCACGAATGCTGCGGACACCGCGGCCGTAGGCATCTATAACAATTACTCAGACGACCACGGGATCTGGTCCTGCGCGCGCGCGCGCTGATCTGGGGCGAAGCCGCCCCCCGCGGTCCTGATGAGAGAGCAAAAGATTAATTCGCTCACAGGAGATTTCCGAGGGGCTGGTTCAAAAAGCCTGATTCCGCGAGGGGTCAGGCTTTTCGGTGCTCTCCCGATCTCAATTTTATTCTCTGATATGGATTCACGACATCGGATAAGCGACTTTGCCGTGGAATCCGGCCCTACTCACTAAAGCGAGACCCTATCATGAAACTTCCTCTTCAATTTGCACTTCTCACATTCGTTACGACGGCGCTTCTCTCTGCGCAGAATTTCTGGCAGCCGGTCAACAATGGATTGACAGAGCCGATCGTACGGGTTATTGTGGTCAATGCTGCGGGAACTCTCTTCACCGGAACAGTGGCGGGTGCGTTCCGATCGACCGACCACGGCGACAACTGGGTGCATCTGACAGCGAGCGATGGCCTCACCGTCCAAACAGCTTGGATTGACGCGGCGCAGCGTATCTATGGAGGCACCGAGCACGGAGTCTTTGTCTCTACCGACAACGGTAATTCCTGGACACACCTGAACAACGGCTTTCCGGATACGCTTGTCCTCGCGATCGCGACGGATGAAAACAAT
>VBOC01000162.1:0-2100 GCA_005877655.1 Ignavibacteria bacterium | reverse complement strand
TCGGCGCCAACTGGACGAAGCTCACGAACGGTCTGACCTCCGATAACATGACGGTTCTTGCGAGCCTCGGCAGCGGCCTGGTTCTTGCGGGCACAGATGGCCAGGGTATGTTTCGATCCACGAACGGCGGCGACACCTGGGCACCAACCGACAGCGGACTCACAGATTCCACCCTCTACTCGATAGCGAAGAAAGCAGGGGGCATTGTCTTTGTCGGAACAAGTTTGGGCGGCGTTTTCCGGTCAAATGATTCCGGGAAGACTTGGGCTCAAGTCAGTACCGGTCTGACAACTCTCACCGTAGTGTCGCTGGTTGTCCATCCGAACGGCGACGTGTACGCAGGAACATCGCCCGGCGGTGTCTTCAAGAGCACCAACAACGGAAATTCCTGGACAGAAGTAAACAGCGGGCTTACCAATCTTTACGTTTATGCTCTCGCGGTGGATTCGAGCCGCTACCTGTTTGCCGGGACCGTCGGCGACGGTGATTTCCGGAGCGTTCAGCCGGTCACGGGAGTCCAGGAACTGATCGCACAGCCGGAGCTGTACGCATTGGGACAAAACTATCCAAATCCCTTCAATCCCAGAACCCGGCTGAATTTTGTTATTCCGAATTCGTCAATCGTCACACTTACCGTGTACAACACACTGGGATCTATTGTGGCCACCCTCATCGATCGGGAACGAATAAACGCCGGGAGCCACGAGATCGAATTCGATGCGAGCGGTCTATCGTCGGGTGTGTATTTTTATCGGCTCGTGGCACAGCAGGTCGCGCGTGGAGAAGCGGCAGGAGCGAAACGTCCGGAGGCATTTGTCGGTGTGAGGAAACTCGTAGTTGTGAAATAGCGGCATTACTCCTCCGGCATCCTTGGAAGTAGCGCCCGCGTTCACCTGATCAACAGCACCTTTTTCACCTCAGAAAATGCTCCTGCGATCAGCCGGCAGGAATAGATACCGCTCGGAAGATTCCTCGCGTCCCATGTCACCTGGTACACTCCGGGCTGTTTCACCTCGCTGAGAAGCGTCGCTACATCCCTTCCGAGAATATCGTAGACTTTCAAAGAGACGAATCCTCCGCCTCCGTTCGGGAATTCCCCGACCCGGAACCGGAAATGCGTAACGGGGTTGAATGGATTCGGATAGTTTTGTTCCAGAGAAAACTCTTGCGGCACCTGTCCCGCTCCCGCCGGAGGAGGCGGAGGCTGTTCATGTGTAAAGACGATGCGAATGCGGCCGGTGCGGCCGGCGGAATTCGGTGAAGACAGAATGATCGAGCCGGCGGAATTCGTTTTTACCCAGTAAGCCCGTCCAGGCTGAATCGAATCGGAGACCGAGTACGATCCCCCCGAGTAGCCGAAGAATGGCGATGTGGTCAATCCGGGAGGAGAGCTGGTGAGATTCGAGGCCGCAATCGGTGTCCCGATCGATCCGATCAGGTTCCACCCCGCCGTTACATCAATAGTATCCCCTGTTATCGTGTTTCCCTGGACCGATGCAAGTTGACTCCCGCCGAATTTCACCCAGTACCCGCTTCCGTGGCGCAGAGTATCTTCGTGAATGTAACTTCCCGCATAGGCGAATGCATTTGAAAGGGCCGTTGGAAAGAGAACGTTTTTTCTTCCGTCAGCGACCGACAGAGGAATGGAAATCATATTCCATGAGTCGTTCAATGAGAACTGAAACGTGCCGGAGGGCGGGGGGATAAGATTGTTCTTCCAATACTGAAGCAGAGTTCGCAATGCTTCCGGCTTCGTCTGTGGAATGATCTGCTTTGGAACCGCCGCATCCGTATTCGACCCGTGGCAGGAGGCGCACGTGCGGATCTCGCCGGGCTGAAAGGTGACCCAGAATCGTTCATGCACCACGCTCACAGCATTCGAATCGACGAGCTGCCACGAGATCGCACGGTGGGCCGGAATGAGGGCCGCCATTGATCCGTCTGCGCCGAGCTGAACGCTTCCCGGGGGACCCTTTGGATTCGGAGGATTATGCGCTGAAGTATCGTTGAGCGGTGTTGCCAGCACGCGCCGTCCGGGTCTCGGGGTCGTATTGCCGCCGACGAGGCCGTAACCGCGCCGATAGTCAGCCTCGAAGATCT
>VBOC01000025.1:12502-12878 GCA_005877655.1 Ignavibacteria bacterium | reverse complement strand
CTCGCCGCTCAGAGAGGAGGCCGGCTGGATCAGCGGAGCCTCGACGATCGGGCGTGACATTACACAGGAAAAGCAGACTGAAAAACAAATCCGGCTTCTTGCGCAGGCCCTGGAGAGCACGACCGAAATGATCTGCATAACGAATCTCGAAAACCGGATCATCTTTGCCAACCGGGCGTTTCTCGACACCTACGGCTACGCCGAGAAGGAAATCCTGGGGAAATTCCCGGATGTCGTTCGTTCTCCCTCTACATCGCCGGAGCTCTCACGGCAGATCTTCGAACACTCCTGCCGGCGCGGTTGGGCGGGGGAGCTGCTCAACCGGACGAAGGATGGAAGGGACTTTCCCGTCTTTCTCAGCACGTCACAGATCAGG
>VBOC01000025.1:4279-12448 GCA_005877655.1 Ignavibacteria bacterium | reverse complement strand
CGGCCGTCCGGATCGAGAGACTCTTCGATACCGGATCTGAAGAGCGGCTCCCTTCCGCCGAAGGATTTGAACGCCTGGGCACAGACCCGGCCCGGAGGAGGCACGACCTCGCACGGGACATCAATGAGGTTGTGGAGAAAATTCGGGCGCGCGCCCAGCGAACGCTGAGTCTTTCATCGATGGCGTCCCATCAGTTGCGCACGCCGCTGACGATCCTCAGGAGCCAGCTCGAGAACGCCTTGAGGCCCGACCTCTCCAGCCAGTCGCTGCGCAGGGCCTTGAGCGAGACCTACGATGAAGTCCTCAACCTCACGAGGGTCGTCGACGAGCTGCTTAATTTAAGCAGGATGCAGGCGGGCACATTCAAGCTGGATCTCACGGATATCAATTTCTACGACCTGTTGCGGGAGTTTCACCGGGAATCGCAGATCCTCACGCGCGAGAAGAAAATCAGCATGGTGCTGAGAAAGGGACCTGCCGTGTGTATCCGGGCCGACCCGGGCCAGATGCGCCACATACTCTTTAATCTCCTCGACAATGCGATCAAGTTCACGCCCCCCAAGGGAAGAATCCGCCTGAGCTACACGGCGGAGGAGCACGAGGTCGTCTTTAAGTTTTTCAACTCCGGCAAGGGCATATCGTCGGAAATCCTCCCGAACATCTTCGATCCGTTCAGGAGCGCGCAATCGGAGAGCTCAACGGGAGGGGGAACGGGTTTGGGACTCGCGCTTGTCAAGTGGATCGTGGAGAGTCACCGCGGGAGCGTGGAAGCCCGTAATGACTCCCGCGAGGGGACTGCGTTCGTGATCCGCCTTCCAATTCATCCTGCCTCCTGACACCCGTCCCGCAACGAGGGGTCACACCGATTTGGAATCCATCAACCGCAGGTCGAGGATGCGGTCAATCCGGAAATCTCTCTCCCCCTTTGCCGTGTGGCAATAGGCGATGAGATAGCGGGCCTTCCCGCTGAATTCCTTGGGCGAAACGATCCGGTCCGAAATCTCCCCGCTGGAAGTGGAGAGGTACTTGATCCAGACATCGCGAGCGCTCGACAGGGCATCGGTCAGGATGCTCATTCTCCGGTTGTGGAGCAGTTCGATGAGATCTCTGCGGTTCAGGTCCCCGACGGCCGTACAGTCGTAGGCCTTGAGGATCGACGAAAAAATCGTGAAGATCTTCGCGGTGACCATCGCATCCTCGAGCGCGCGGTGTTGCACCGGGTCCCCGATTCCGAGAATTCGCGCCACATGTCCCTGAGGGTATCGTTCGAGTCCGGGGAGAAGACGGCGGGCAATCGCGAGCGCATCGACCACCGGATGGACGATGGGGGGATAGCCAAGGAGACGGAATTCTGCGGCAAGAAAGGAGAGATCGAAGGGGGCATTGTAGGCCACGAGAATCGAGTTCTCCATCATGCCCCACAACCGCTCGGCCACATCGGTGAAAACGGGCGCGTTCCGAAGCATCTCCGGCGAGATATGATTGACGGCATACGCTCCGTTTGAGATGGGCCGGCGCGGGTCGATCAGCGTTCCGAGCGTGGCGACAATAGCCCCGCCCCGCAGCTTGACAGCCCCGACCTCGCAGACGCGGTCCCCGCCCTCGGCGGAGAGTCCGGTTGTCTCCACGTCGACCACCAGAAAGTCTGTCTCGTCAAGCCGGGGAGAGCTACGATGATCGGAGCCGCTCTGGTCGGTCATCGGCCCCGCGCGAGGCTTTGATATTGATGAACCCATCCCACTTCCTGAACAGCTCCGCGGTGGCGATCACATCACCCGCGCAGTACTGCGCGATCTCCTTGAACCGGCCTTCCCGGAACATCGGACCGATGTCGAGGCCGGAGACGCCTTCGCTTTTCGGGCTCCTGATCATTGAAGCGGCGCACGGCCCCGTAAAAAGTCAATTGGTCGAGTAAATCGCAATGAACCGATGAATCATACCGGTAGGGCATGAGATTGCGCGTCGGGGGAATCGACAGCATGGCAGACCGAAGCATGATAAACGGACAGTCGAAGCTCCGGCCATTGAAGGTAATAAACTGATCGTAGTGCCGGACGTCATCCCAGAATTGACGCACGATCTGCTCTTCGTTGCCTGCGTGGTACTCGATGTTGCGCTCGTCGGGCCCCGACCGCTCCTGGTTCGGGGATTGGTACAGCACTTTTCCCGCCATGGTTTCGGGATTCAGCATGCCGATGGCGACGATCCGGGCCGTCAGCGGACTGAGGCTCAGTTTCTGAACCTCGGTCTCCCGCGCGTGTTCTGTCTCCGCCGATTTCAACAGGTAGGCCCGGCGCGCTTCGTCGAATGATTCGATCGGCAAGCCGAGCGTCTCGATATCAAAAATGATGCGAGCCGTTGTCCCCCCGTGTTGCTCTGGCAATCACCGCCGAGATCGTCTCGCCGTCGAAGCCCCGCCGCGCAAGGAACTGAATCGCCCGCGAGCGCTGCTGCTCGGGCAAAAGTTTTTTTCGGGATCTCGCGTAGCGCTCGAGAAGTTTGGTGACCGCCCGGAGCGCGATTGACGCATCGTCTTCCCGCCCGCCCGTTTCGCCGAGCACCTCAAGGATCGTCGATCGCGGAACGCCTTTCAATCGAAGGTGACGCTCGAGGGCGATGCGGCCCAATGCTCTCCGCAGCCGCATGTCGTGGACGAAGGCGCGCGCGAAGCGCAGGTCGTCCACCAGGCGCAGCTCACGGAGTTTGAGAACGACGCGGTCGACGGTTTGGGGGTGGAACTCTTTTTCGAGCAGGTGTGTCCTGATTTCGGCTTCGCTCCTGAGGCGGCGGGCGAGAATCCTCAGGGCTTGCCGTTTGGCAAGCGCAAATTCTCCGGAGGCCTGAATCGTTTCCAGTTCTTTATCCGAGAGACGATCTCCCTTGCGGATACCGCTGCGAAGCAGGACCTCGTCCTGGAGGCCGAAGGCAAACTCACCGTCGATGAACAGGTTCACGCGGTGAGGATCCCGTTTCTGCCGTTCGATCTTTGTGACGAGCATGAAGCTGGGTCGGCTCCCGGCGGGTCAGACCCTCGCCGGCTTTTTCAACGGGATTTCGTGCCTGGGGGCCGCGGGTTCCGGCTTGGCATGCTTTGGCTGAGCGTCCTCCTCGATCAAGCCCAGTTTCTTGCGCATCACGAGGTCGATCTCTTTCGCCATCCTCTCGTTGTCGAGCAGGAACTTCTTGACAGCGTCGCGCCCCTGGCCGATCCGTTCGCTTCCGTAGCCGAACCAGGAACCGCTCTTGGAGATCACATTATGGTCGACCGCAAGATCAATGAGATCGCCGAGCTTTGAGATCCCCTCGTTGTACAGAATATCAAATTGAGCCTCTTTGAAGGGCGGGGCGACCTTATTCTTCACAACCTTGACTTTTACCCGATTCCCGACAATGTTTTGTCCGTCCTTGATTGCTTCGATGCGGCGGACATCGAGCCGGAGCGAGGCATAAAACTTCAGTGCGTTGCCGCCGGTTGTTGTTTCCGGATTTCCGAACATGATGCCGATTTTTTGTCTAAGCTGGTTCGTGAAGATTACCGAAGTCTTGGATTTGCTGATCGCCGCGGTGAGCTTGCGAAGCGCCTGCGACATGAGCCGCGCCTGCACTCCCATCGTCGGATCGCCCATCTCGCCTTCAATTTCGGCGCGGGGAGTGAGAGCGGCCACAGAATCGATCACGATGACATCGAGCGCCCCGCTTCTTACAAGTGTCTCCACGATCTCCAGCGCCTGTTCGCCGTACTCCGGCTGCGAGAGCAGCAGGTTGTTGACGTCGACGCCGAGTCTCTTTGCGTAAGCGATATCGAGTGCATGTTCGGTGTCGATAAACGCCGCGATGCCGTTCTTCCGCTGCGCTTCTGCGATAACATGCAGGCAGAGCGTCGTCTTACCCGACGCCTCCGGGCCGAAAACCTCGATGACACGGCCCCGCGGGATGCCGCCGATGCCGGTCGCGCCGTCGAGGGAGATCGAGCCGGTCGAAATTGCCTCGATTTTGGCGATCGGCCCTCCGTCGAGCTTCATGATCGCTCCCTTACCGTGCTGCTTCTCGATCTGCTCGATCGCAATCCGGAGCGCTTGCATGCGCGAGTCTCGTTGTGTCATTTCTTCCGCCATGATACCCTCCTTAACGATGAGTAATGAATCGAGGCACGTGATTACTATTACGACTTGTTGTCCTTGAACCGCGTCAACAGCTTCAGGACAATGGACTCAACCTGCTCGGTGTCGATCGGTTTCTCCACGTAATCATCCGCACCGATCTCTTTTGCGGTCCGGCGTGCGTCAAAATCATCGATGGAGGACATGAAAACATAAGGAACATTCCTGTAACGGGGATCGCTCCGGATTTTTTCAAAAAGGTCGAACCCGTTCATCGCGGGCATCCGCACGTCGCTGAGGATCAGATCCGGCTTTTTCCGCTTGATTTTGCGCAGGGCGGCTTCACCGCTGTCGGCAATCATGATGTCGAACGGAGCGTTTTCAACGGCGGTCTTGATCATGTTCAGCCACGGGGTTTCGTCGTCGATGAAGAGGACGATCTTGGCCTTTCCTTTGGCTCGCAGTCCCATACGTGTTGAGGCCATTCTGTTATGATTGAAGTTGAATTGATGATAAGACGGTGTACGCCGCTCCCTGGGGCCGCAACACGCTCTTCACGACGAGAACTTCGCGAATCGTTCCCATCTGTGGCTCTAAGGTAAGGTTTTCCAGCTTTGGAGTCAAGTAATGCAAGCCCTTCGGACTCCTGATTCGTCCGAGCGTGATGTGCGGACGGAAGGGCCGCTCTTCAATCTCAAATCCGTCCGGGAGCAAGACGCGATCGAGCGAGCTTTTGAGATTGGCGAGCGTCCCGTCCTCATTTTCGCACCCGAGCCAGATCACGCGCGGATGCTTCAGATCCGGGAATCCCCCCGCCCCTTCCGGGTGAGACCCGGGAGTTGCGATTCATCGACATTTCCAAGAAACTTGATCGTGACATGAAACTTGTCGGACGACTCCCAGCGGACATCGGCACCGGAGTTCCGCAGCTCCGATTGGAACGCCGTGATCGATTCGCGGATGGCTTCCGGTGTGTTGAAGGCGATGAACGTGCGAACGGACGCCATTCTATTTGATTTTGAGGAGGCTCCTTCTGACCATCTCCAGTGCCGCCTGCGCGGCGCGTTGTTTTATGATGAGCCGCTCACGGCCGAAGTGAAACCTCGCGGCGGCACTCCGTGTTACGTCGGAATAGCCGATCCACACCAGACCCACCGGTTTTTCCTCCGAACCGCCCGCCGGCCCGGCGATTCCGGTTGTGGACAGCCCGATGTCGGCGCCGGAAACGCTCCGGATGCCGGTGGCCATCGCCTCGGCAACCTCCTGGCTGACCGCCCCGTGCTGATTGATCAGCCGGGATGGGACGTGCAGAATGTCAATCTTGGAGGCGTTGCTGTAGGCGACGACCCCGCGCTCGAAGTAGTCTGAGCTTCCCGGCACATTTGTGATCTTATCGGCGATTAACCCTCCGGTGCACGATTCAGCAACCGCGATTCTCACTCCCCGTTCCCGCAGTATGGCGCCCACCACCTGTTCCAGCTCCTCCTCGCCGGCCCCGTAAATATATTTGCCCACGCGGGCACGGATGACGGATTCGATCCCGCCGATTCTCTCTTCGGCGGCGGTCCGGTCGCTTTTCGTGACCGTGATGCGCATGCGGACGCCCGATGCGGAGGGAAGGAAGGCGAGCCGCTCTCCCCGCGCGAGGAGCTGATCGATCGGGCCGATCCGCTCCGCGAGCGCGGACTCGGAAATGCCTGTTGTTTTCAGCGTTCGATTGAGAATCACCTGCCCTGAAGAGTTCTTCTTGACGAACGGGAGAACGAACTCTTCCATCATCCCCTCCATCTCATGGGGAACGCCGGGAAGGACGACGAGATGCCGGCGGTCCCGCTCGAGGAGTTCTCCGGGAGCCGTACCCCGGCGGTTTGGGATGATCACGGCTCCGCTCGGCACCAGTGTCTGTTCTTCCGCCGCCTGTGACCAGGGAAGGCGACGCTGGAGCAGGAATTCCTCGATCGTTCTCCGGACCTCCGGGCTCGGTACAAGATCAACGCCGAAAAACCTGCACACCGCCTTCTTGGTGACATCGTCATGTGTGGGGCCGAGCCCGCCGGTGACAATGGAAAGGTCGTAATTGGGAAGCGCCTCTTCGAACGCTTTCACGATCTCTGATTCGTTGTCCGGCACGGTGAGTATGCGGCAAACCTCGACACCCGCGGCGGTGAGTTTTTCCGCGATGAAGGAGGCATTGGTGTTCACGACCTGACCGATCAAGAGCTCATCGCCCACGGTTATGATGATGCCTCTCATCGAAAGAGGAGCAGCACAAGCCTCGCCGCGACATTGGCATAGACCCCCGCCGCCACGTCGTCGAGCATGATCCCCCAGCCGTTTTTATTCCGTTCGAGCCGGCGTGCGGGGGGAGGTTTGAAAATGTCGAATGCGCGGAATAAGAGAAACGAAAGGGAGACAACCCACACAGTTTTAGGCAGGAGAAAGAGCGAGATCCACATCCCGACGACCTCGTCGATCACGACCACCGGCGGGTCTTCGCCGAGGTCGTTCTCCATTTGTGCCGAAACATAGACGCCGAGGAGAAAGGTGACGATGATCGCTACGGCAAGAACCGCACCGGCCTCGAAGCCGGGTATTAAATAGATGGCAACGCCGAGCATGCTGCCGGCAGTCCCGGGTGCGATCGGGGAATAACCGGAGAATAAACCTGTCGCGAGGAGACGGATGGGGAAGGAAACCGCGCCCCGGTCAGCCCGATCCTGCCGCGCCGAAGTATCTTCCATACAGTTCGCGCAGGAATTTTCTGTTGTCAAAGAGATACATCACGGCCGTTCCGATGGAGGAGATCGTTACGAGGAGCATCATGCCGAACAGGACCCGTTTGTCGAGCAGCGTCGTGAACAAATTGTCCATGCGATATTCGATGAAACCGATCTGGCTTGCAACATAGACAATGAGGATATAATAGATGATCGTAAACTCGCCGAACGTTTTCGCCTGCGCCGTCTTGGAGGTCACAATCGGCTCATTCTTCCACTCCGCGTAGCTCCGCAGGCTCGTAATCAGCGCATCACGGGAAACGATAATCCAGACCATCCAGGCATCCACGAGCCGGAGGAAGACGAAGGAGAAAAGCGCGGCGGCGGAAAGAATCTTGTCGGCGAGCGGGTCGAGAAATTTCCCCCACCGGGAGACGTATCCGTATCGCCTCGCAACGCGCCCGTCGTACCAGTCGGTCAAGGCAGCGACAATATAGACGAGCAGGGCAACCTGCTTAAGAAATGGGGACTCTGAAAAGAGCAGAACGATGAAGAGCGGGGTGAGGAGGATCCGAAGAACGGTCAGCGAATTCGGGATGGACATATTCTCACGATTGAAGGCGGGCGAAGCGCGGCGGTTGTGCCGCGGCCATGCAGCTTCCCTGCCGCCGGGAGGGCCTAGGCGGCCTTGACGACGCGGCCTTGCTTAATGCAGGTCGTACACACGCGCATGCGATGGACCCGCCCATCGATCAGCGCCCGGACGCTCCGGAGGTTCGGTAGCCAGCGGCGCCGTGTCTTATTGTGGGCATGGCTGATATTGTTGCCGCTGAGCGGCTTTTTTCCGCACACATCACATACTTTTGCCATTGATTTCCTCAGAGTCTGGGGGTTGCACAGATCGAAGTGAGCTCAATATACGAAAAAGGGGCGAACCCCGCAATAACAATCAGCCGCTTCCTAGGACGCCCTCAGGGCGTTCACGATATTCAGCCGCGAGGCGCGGACCGCCGGCAGGAACCCCCCGACAATTCCCATGACAACGGCGAAGATGAGCGTGTTCCGGATGACGGAAGGAGAGAGACTGAAGCCGAAGGCAAGCTCGGTGAATGTCCCGAAATTTAACGTCGAGATGACAAATAACTGCAGAAACGAGGCGGCAAAGAGTCCGATCGCGGCGCCGATGAGGGAGATCAGAAGCCCTTCAACCAGGAATGCCGCGAGGATGCTTCTCCGGCGGAAGCCCAATGCGCGCATCGTCCCGATTTCAATTGTGCGGTTCGCGACCGCCGCGTACATCGTGATCATGGCTCCGATGACGGCTCCGAGGCTGAAAATCACCGTGACAACAA
>VBOC01000025.1:0-4216 GCA_005877655.1 Ignavibacteria bacterium | reverse complement strand
CAGGCGCGGATCGCCTTCGATTCTTGTCTTCAGGGAGTTGTACCCGTCCTGATCCTTGAGCTCCATCGTGACGGAGGAGAAGACCGGGCGGCCGAAGGCGGGCAGCATCTGCTCCACATCACCCCAGATCTCGGAGCTGAAGCCGGTTCCGTGCCCGTCGAAGATTCCGACGATGGTCCACATGCCTCCGCCAAACTTCAACTTCTGCCCGACCGCACACCCCTCGAATCGCCGGCCGATGCTCGATCCGACGATAATTTCCGAGGTGCCCGGAGTGAACATCCGTCCTTCGATGAGCGAGACCTGAGGACGGAGTTTCATCGATTGGGGGGTCACGCCCCTGACCGTCACATTTCCCATGTCTCCGCTTTCCTTCTTCAGGAGATTGATGATGACGAAGAGTTCGTTCGTCGCGAGCGGTTTGCCCTCGGCGTCTGTGGCAATCTCCGGCTGAGTCTTGATGATGTTCGCCGCGTTCCGGTCCAGCTGGCTCTGCAATTCCGCCGAGGCGGATTTTCTCAGCACAATGAGATTATGATCCGATCCGGTGTCGACCAGCGTCTTTTCCAGTCCGTAGGCGAGCATCAGCACCGCGGCGAACACGAAGGCGACCAGCGAAATGCCGCCGGTCGTCAGCACCGTCGTGAGCCGGCGCGTCCACAGGCTTCGGATGATATAGGCGAACGGAATTTTCATCGTGTGTCAGGCGATGTGCCGCAAGCCGTCGACAATCTTCGTTCTGACGGCCCGGCTGATCGGGAAGGCGGCGGCGACCACTCCCGCGGCGATGGCAGAGCCAAAGGCGAGGACGACCGTTACGGTTTCGACGTTGAACACGGGGAACCAGCCGGTGGGAACGATTTTCTGAATGGCCGCACAGAGCGGATAGGTGACCCCAAGCCCGATCAGGCCTCCCACGAGTGAGATCAGGAGGGATTCACCGGCGACCAGTTGAGAGATATTTTTTGCGGAAAAGCCGAGGGTCCGCATCACCGCATATTCGCCGATCCGCTCGCGCGCAGTCATCGCCATCGTATTCGACAAGACGAGGAGGATGATGCCGATAATGACGAAGGCGACGGCGTTGATGGCCGTCAGGATCGCTCCCGACATTGAAACGAAACTCTGCTGAAATTCCTTTTCGGTCTGCGTTTTCGTCTCGGCCGACGAATTTGCGAAGAGGTCGTCGACCGCCGCGGAGACCCTCGCACGGTCGTTCGGATTATCGATCTGGAGAACATACCATCCGACATGCCCGTCCCGGCCGGGCTCGTTCTGTTTGAGCTCCTCGTCCAGATAATGCCAGTTGAAGAGCATCTGCGTTTCGTCCACGGTCTGATCTTTGCCCTGATAGACACCGACAATCTGCATCTGCCATTTTCCGGGATAAATGTCCCCTTCGATGCTCATCAGATCCCCCACGTGCAGGTTGTAATCGCGCACGAGTTTTGCCCCGATGACGCAGGCGTTCCGCTGCTTCTTCAGGGCTTCCTTGACGGAATCGGTAACGACGAACTCGGGACTGACATCCCAGATCGTCTCCGGATCCACCGCGAGGCGGGCGAAGAATTGGTTTTTATCGATGTAGATGCCCTGGAACCAGTTTGCGAATGAAACCTTTTTCACGCCGGGGATCTTCGTGATACGGTCGCGATACGCGAGGGGGAGCTCGAAGATAAACGAGACACGGTGCACGGTGATCATGCGGTTAGCCTGGGACGACTCCACTCCCGAATACCAGGACGTAACGACGGTTCGCATGATGCCGAATGCCAGGACTGCGATGGCGATCCCGAGGATCGTGAGCAAGGTCCTCAGCTTGTGACGAAATGCGTTTCGGAGGATGAGTTTAAGGATATACATGATATGCTACGACAGCTCTCCCTTATCCAGATGCCGCACCGAGTGGGCGCGTTCCGCCGCGCGGGGGTCGTGCGTGACCATGACGATCGTTTTCTTAAATTCCGAGTTGAGCCGTTCGAGGAGCTTCAGAATCTCCTCGGCCGAGCTTTTGTCGAGATCCCCCGTGGGCTCGTCGGCCACGAGAAGGGTCGGGTCGGTAACGATCGCCCGGGCGATTGCGACGCGCTGTTCCTGGCCGCCGGAAAGCTGTTTCGGGTAATGGTGCATCCGGTCCGCGAGGCCGACAACCTTCAGTGCGAACTCCACATGTTCCTTTCTTTCCTTCTTCGGCAGTTTCGAGAGAAGGAGGGGGAGTTCAACATTTTCGCGGGCGGTGAGGACCGGCAACAGATTATAGAACTGGAAGACGAAGCCGATGTGCCTGGCCCTCCATGCGGCAAGAGGGGATTCGCCCATCGTGGTAATCTCCGTTCCGGCAACATCGATTGTTCCGGCTGTGGGCTTATCGATGCCGGCGATCAGGTTCAACAATGTCGTTTTCCCCGATCCCGACGGGCCCATCAGTCCCAGAAAATCTCCTTCCGCGATTTCAAACGAGATATCCCGCAGAACGGGAATCTCAAGCGAGTCACGCCAGTACGACTTGGAAAGCTTCCGTATCGAGACGATTGCCACGGCTCGTTACCTACTCCTTTACTTTCACCTTCGTACACGGTCGCCGGCCGAAAGCCCGCTGAGGATCTCGCTGAATCTTCCGATCGGATCCCCGAGCTCGACACGAACGGCGCTCGCCTCGTCGCCGCGGAGGGAGAAGGCAACCTTCCGCCCATCGCGAACGACAATGGCCGTTGAATCAACGACAAGCCTCGGCTTCGAGGAGGCGCTCCCGGAAGACCCCTTTGCCAGGAAATGGACTTTGGCGCTCATTTCGGGCAGTACGCGGCTGTCCCGCTCCAGGAAGCGAATCTTTGTGAGGACAGTTGCCTTCGCCCTGTCTGCCGTTGGTACAATCTTGTCCACCGTGCCGCGATAGCGCTTGTCCGGATACGCGTCGAGCGCGATCTCGCAGGGCTGCTCAACCGCGATGCGCTCAATGTTTGACTCCGAGACGTCCGCCTCGACTTCGAGGGAAGACATGTCGGCGATGGTGACGACGGCCACCCGGGAACTTGCCCCTGCTGCGAACGGGGCAACGACCTCACCCACATCGGCATTCTTCGTCAGGATCGTTCCATCGAACGGCGCCCGGATGCGGGTGTTCTCGACCTGCACCCCCGCCGCTCTTACCGCCGCTTCCTTCGATTGAATCGTCGCCCGGACGCGGTCTGAGCGCGCTTTCGCGGCGTCGAACTCTGCCTGAGAAATGAGCTCGCGGCTCAACATCGCCTGTGATCGTTCCAGCGACCTCTGGGCATCCTCGCGGTCTGCGCGGGCGAGCGCGAGCTCCGCCTGTGCCTGTGCCAGCGCGGCCTCGACGTCGGCGCTTTCGATTCGAGCGATGATATCCCCCTTCCTTACATTATCCCCTTCATGATGCCCGAGAAAGACAATTCGTCCCGTCGCCTTCGATGCTACCGCCGCCTTTTGCTGGGCGACGATATAGCCGCTTGCGGTAAGGATCTCATTGGACTGGGACGGAGAAACGAACGACACGGTCGCGAGCTCGACACTTTCGGCGGAGCCCAACGACGTGCGTATGAAGACGAAGGCCACCAGGGCGAGGAACATCGCTCCGGCTGCATACAGGATGATGCCTGTACGATGAGCCCTTCGCGGCCGTTCTTCGAGGTTCTCTTCGTGCTGAATTCTCAGCCTCGAAAGGTCGACGTTCTCAGCTGCGGACACCGGATTTGCGCGTACGAGGTGGAAGGATCTCCGATAATGGCCTCAAGATAAAACAATTAGCCCACCTTTGCAAGTAGTCGATTTCGCTTCGAGGGCGGCCGCGGTGCTTGAAAATCAGCCGAACTTTTCGCTTATTCTTAGAGTCGATGACTATTCTCGGAATTGAAACGTCATGCGATGAGACATCCGCCGCCGTTCTTCAGGACGGCATCGTCAAATCGAATGTGATCTCATCGCAGCTCGCCCACGGCGAATATGGGGGCGTTGTGCCGGAGCTCGCATCGCGGGCTCATCAGCGGTTGATCGTCCCGGTGGTAGAGGAGGCTCTGCGCACGGCGGGGATCGGCAAGGATCAGCTCGATGCCGTCTGCGCGACCTACGGACCCGGACTCATGGGAGCGCTCCTGGTGGGACTGAATTTCGCGAAAGCAATGGCCTACGGACTCCGCGTGCCCTTCGTAGGCGTTAATCACATGGAGGCACACCTCTATTCTAATTTCATCGATGA
>VBOC01000161.1 GCA_005877655.1 Ignavibacteria bacterium | reverse complement strand
CGCAAACCGGCATGCGTCGAGAAAGAACGGAATCTGGTATCTGGAAGCGATCTCCCGGGCTTGTCTCATGTTCTCCATCGACACCGGCTGTCCCCCTCCGGCATTGTTGGTGATCGTGAGCATGATGAGCGGAATGTTCCGGGCTCCCTTTTCCTCTATGAGCTTCTCAAGGGCGGGAATATCCATATTGCCCTTGAAATCGGCGACCGCACTCGGGTCCCTGCCTACGGGAACGAGCAAATCGACGGCCTCTGCGCCGGAAAATTCCACGTTGGCTCTCGTGGTGTCAAAATGAACATTATTAGGAATACACTTGCCGGGCCCGCCGAGAAGTGTGAACAAAATCTTTTCCGCCGCCCTGCCCTGGTGTGTCGGAATAATATGTTTGAACCGCGTCAGCTCCCTGATAACCCCTTCGAACCGGAAAAAGCTCCTCGCGCCCGCATACGATTCGTCCCCCTCCATGATGCCGGCCCATTGTTTCGCGCTCATCGCGGCCGTTCCGCTGTCGGTCAACAGGTCTATGAGGACGTCATCGGCCCGGATCAGGAATGGATTGAAGCCTGCGCTGATCAGGATTTGCTCGCGCTCTTCGGGCGTCCGAAATGCGATCGGCTCCACGACCCTGATTTTGAACGGCTCGATGATTGTTTTCATGAGACCGTCACTCGGAGTCGTAGCTCATCACCGAAAAGACCTCAACATCCGAGAGCTTCTCGCGGCCTTTCAGGAAGGAGAGTTCGATCAGGAAGGCAACCCCCTTGATTTCTCCCCCCAGCCGCCTCACGAGCGAACAGGAAGCGCGAGCCGTTCCGCCGGTCGCCAGCAGGTCGTCGACGACGAGAACTTGCTCGCCCTTCTGGATCGAGTCCGCATGGATCTCCAGGGCGTCGGCACCATATTCCAGTTGGAATTCCTCGCGGAGTTTCCGGAAGGGCAGTTTATCCGGTTTCCGCACCGGGACGAACCCCGCCCCGAGGCGGGAGGCGAGCACGCCGCCGAAGATAAACCCGCGGGACTCGATGCTGACGACTTTGTCGAGCCTCCGTGAGCGATACTGTTCGAAGAAGCAGTCGTTCGCCCTGCGAAAGGCCCCGGGGTCCTGGAGGAGGGTCGTGATATCGCGAAAGACAATTCCTTTCTTGGGAAAATCGGGGATGCTCCGGATATGGGCCTTCAGCTCTTCTCCGATGCCCGCTACCAATCGATGTCCTCTTTTCGGAGAAACGCGTCGATCCCCCTTCTGAAGTCATCGGTCTTGCGGGCCAGGGCATTGAGATTCGCGGCATATTCCATCGCGTTCCTGGTGTCCATCTCATCGTACCGCGAAAACAATTCTTTGGTGAGCATCAGGGAGGATCCGCTTGTCGACCTAGCCAGCTGGTACGCAAATTCCAAAACCTTCGATGTGAGGCTTCCGTCATCGACCACTTCGCTTACCAGCCCCTTCGCCTTCGCCGCCTCTGCCTTCAGGATCTCCCCCCGGAGCACGAATTCCCGGGCGGAGCTCTCACCCATGCGCTTCATCAGGTAAGGGACGAACACGAAGTCACACGCCGCTGCAAGCCCGCATCCCCCGCCCAGGGCCGGACCGTTCACCATCGCCGCCACGGGTTTCTTGAGCGCGTGGATCGATTCGAGGAGCTTCATGAGGTTGCGGGCGTCCTCAAGATTTTCGGCCTGTCCCAGCTCCGACGTCCTTCGAAGATACTCGAGGTCCATGCCTGCACAAAACGAAAGCCCTTCGCCCGTCAGGATGACGACCCGTATCTGATGATCGCGATTGGCGGTGCCGAACGCATCGGTGAGTTCGCTGATCATCACATCGTTGAGCGCATTCCTGCGGTCGGGCCGATTCAGCGAGATGGTTGTAACGCGGCCCCGCGTCGAGAGGAGGATCGACGTGTAATTCATCGGGCTCAAAGTAAGAAACTTCCTCCGCAATCTCAAGTCGGCGGAGGGCCGAAGCTGAGCTCCGCCGCCGCTCAGACGTCGTAGTAGAGCGAGAACTCGTACGGATGAGGCCGAAGCTGCATGGGTTTCACCTCTCGCTCGATCTTATACTCGATCCATGTCTCGATTAAGTCTTCTGTGAAGACTTTTCCGTGCATCAGAAAGTCGTGATCGAGTTCCAAATTTTTCAATGCCTGCTCGAGCGAACCCGGGGTGGTGGGCACCTTGCCCAGCTCGCTTCCCTCGAGATCGTAAATGTCGACATCCAGGGGCTTTCCCGGGTCGATTTTGTTCTTAACGCCATCCAGGCCGGCCATGAGCAAGGCCGCAAACGTGAGATACGGATTGCAGGCCGGGTCGGGGCAGCGATATTCGATCCGCTTCGCCTTGGGATTGTTGGAGTACATCGGAATCCGTACAGCAGCGCTGCGGTTTCGTTTGGAATAGGCAAGATTCACCGGCGCTTCGAAGCCGGGCGTCATTCCGCAGAGCGCAGGGGCGTGCTTGAGGATGCCCCCGATAAAGTGGAGCGCCATCGGGCTCAGCTGGGCGTATTTGTCGCCGTAGAACAGCGGCTTGCTCCCTTTCCAGAGGCTGAGATGCACGTGCATGCCCGACCCGTTGTCGTTGAAAATCGGTTTGGGCATAAACGTGACGGTCTTGCCGTTCTTCTTTGCTACATTCTTCACGACGTATTTGTACTTGAGGACGTCATCCCCCATCCGGAGCAACGTGTCCCGGCGCATGTCGATTTCTGTCTGGCCGGCGGTTGCAACCTCGTGGTGATGAACCTCCACTCCCACACCGACGCGCTCAAGTGTTAAAGCCATCTCCGAGCGGATGTCCTGATGGCTGTCGATCGGGGAGGTCGGGAAGTACCCTTCCTTGAACCGGGGTTTGTGACCGAGGTTGGGAACTCCGTTGGTTTCCTTCCCGCTGTTCCAGAACCCTTCCTCGGCATCGAGATAGTAGAAACCGAAATTGTGCGACTGGTCGAACCGCACGCTGTCGAGGATGAAAAATTCCAATTCCGGCCCGACAAAACAAGTGTCCGCGATTCCGGTCGAGCGAAGGTACGATTCCGCCTTTGCGGCGACATACCGGCTGTCCCGCGTGTACCATTGAGGTGAACGGATCGATGAATGCCGTGTCCGGATCGGGGAACAGGAGCATGTCGCTCTCGTGGATCCGCTGGAAGCCGCGGATGCTCGAGCCGTCGAATCCGACACCCTGAGTGAAGGCATCCTCGTCGAATTCATTCCGGGTTACCGAAAAATGCTGCCACTGGCCCAGCATGTCGCAAAAGCGAAGATCGATCACGTCGATCTTATGCGCCGCAATTGTCTTGAAGACATTGCCGGCTTTATTTTTCACTGCCTTCGGCTTTGGTGCACGCATACGGAGTCCCTTTCCGGTTTGTTTGTTATTTCGAGTTATGGATTTTTAGTCTCGTCGTTTCTTTCGATGTGGAGAGAACAACGCTTGTTCTGGTACCCGTGACGCCCTGCCAGGATTGGATTTTGGCGAGCAGTTTCTCCAGGGTGGCGGTGTTTTCGGTGCGGATTTTGAGCAGGTGCGAGCCCTCCCCGGTCACTGCATGACATTCCAGGATATCATCATTGGCGTGGGCATGATCGAGGAAGGAATTATAATGTTTGGAGGAATCGACGGAGACAAAAATGAAAGCCGTGATGTCACGACCCAGCATCTTCGGATCGACACGGGTATAGTAGCCTTCGATATATCCCCCCTCCTCGAGTTTCCGCAATCGGTCGCTCACTGACGGCAACGAAAGCCCCACTAGGGATGCAAGGTCATTGCGCCGTGTGCGTGCGTTTTGCTGGAGAATTTCCAGGATTTTGGTATCGACCTCGTCCAGGACCGAAACGGTTTCCTTACTATTCAAGGTCAAAAGCAGATTTGTTCTAATTAACTAAGGGAAAGAGAACTACCTACCTTAATAATATAAGGCTTCGACCGGTTATTGTCAAGTACAGTGCCGGCGCTCCTGCGGGGGAGCGGATAAACCGGAATCGGCGGTTTAACGGACGGACGGATTGGGGGTGCGGCCGTGGTGCATCATTTCACCGTGTCGCCGCTTTGCGGAGGCTGCGAATTGCCGCGCTGACATTGCGCCGGGCGTAGACAGAGTGGCCCGCGACCAGGACCGTCGCCCCCGCACGGACCAGTTCGGCGGCATTGCGCTCGCTGATTCCCCCGTCGACTTCCAGGTAGGCCCTTGATCGACTGGCTGCGATCATCTCGGCGACTTCGCGGATTTTCCTGAGCATCGGCCTGATGAATTCCTGGCCTCCGAATCCCGGATCCACCGTCATGACGTTGACCAGATCGACGAAGGGGATCATTTCCTTGATTGCAGACGCCGGTGTGGAAGGATTCAGCGCGATACCCGCCTTCATCCCCTTCTCACGAATCTGTTCGACCACACGATGAAGATGAACGGCGGCCTCGACGTGAACGGTGAGGCGCGTCGATCCCGCGGCCCGGAAGTCATCGATGGAGCGGGAGGGATCTTCGATCATAAGGTGCGTGTCCAGCGGAAGCCGGGTGATCGACCGGATCGCCTCAACCACGAGCGGGCCAAACGTGAGGTTTGGAACGAAGTGACCGTCCATGATGTCGAGATGGAGCCAATCGGCGCCCCCCCGTTCGGCAAGGCGAACCTGCTGTTCGAGATTTTTGAAATCCGCCGAAAGGATCGACGGCGCGATTTTCAGCATGCCCCGGGTTGTCTCAATATTCGATAATCTCCCTGTTCTTTTCCCCGCCTTGCACGACGAAAACATCAACCGCCTGGCCGTTCGCCACGAGCTCGCCCTTCCGGGGAAATTGCTCCACGACCGTGTTCGGCAGTAGTTCGAGCGAAGGAATGTAGGTGATATTGCCGAGTTTCAACCCGGAAGCCGCGAGAAGCGTTTTTGCTTCAGTCAGAGACTTGCCGGTTATGTCCGGCACGCTGATCTTTTGAAGCGTCGACCCCTGGCTCAACACAACGGAGACGAACCCATCCCGCTTCATGCTCGTACCGGGCGCCGGCGGCCCTCCCGCTCAAGCCCGAATCTGGCATCCCGGAGCGTTCTGCCTTTGATATTGGGAACTGTTGCGACCTGTTCACCCCCGCTCACCGTGAGGTAGACGCGACGGCCCTTCTTGACCTTGTCACCCGCGAAAGGGCTTTGAATGATGACAATTCCGGCAGGATGTTCCTTGTCCATACGCACGTCGCCTTTTCTTCCTTCGAGTCCCTGGGCGGCCAGGTTTTTCACGGCCTCATCGAATGATTGACCGAGAACGGAGGGAACATTGACAATGCCCCCCTGGTTGACGTACCAGGGAAAGATGATGTCGTTGAAGGTGAAGAAGAGAACGAAGAGGATGAAGAGTACGAGGTAGGCTCTCTTCGCGCGCGCGGAACGGAGCATGCCCCTAACGTTCCGATCCATTACGCACCAGATTTTTTTCGTTCATGCCGCAAAAATATAGCAAATACTTGCCTGAACTTCAACCTGGCGGTTCGATCGAATGTCCCAACCGTGGTACAGGGATGAGACAATAGTGGTGCAGCCTGCCCTCCGAGCGGAGTGAGATCGCCCGTCATCCGGATGATTCATAAAGCGAGGGAGTCTCTCTCCTGCCTGAGCGCGCGGCACGCATTTTGCGGTCTTTGTTATCTTTGATAAAATGGTTACATTCGGTTCATCAGCCATGACGTCGGTCTCTCTCCTCAATTCCGATATCGTCCGCACGCTGTTGTACTATGAGATCTTCGACCATCCTCTGACCTCCCATGAGCTTTTCCACCTGCTCCCGCGCAACTCGATATCAAGATCCGGATTGAGCGAGGCGCTGGATTCCATGTCGAGGGCCGGGTTGATCCGGTCGGAGAAGGGTTATTATAGTTTGACGAGCAGCGGCTCCGACTTGTCGGGCTTGAGACTGCGGCGCGCGGCGTTGGCAGAAAGGCGGCTGCGAATCGCAAAAGTCGTGGCACACGTGATCAGACGGTTTCCATTTGTGCGCGCCATCTTCATTTCCGGCGATCTCTCAAAGGGAGTCGCAAGTCCGGAGAGCGACATCGACTACGTCATTGTAACGGAACCTGGAAGACTTTGGATCTGCCGGTCAATGCTCGTGGCCTTCAAGAAGGTGTTCCTTCTCAACAGCAAGAAGTACTTCTGTTTGAATTACTACGTTGATACGCTCCATCTGGCGCTCGGAGAGCACAATTACTACACTGCCACTGAGATCGCGCACCTCGTGCCGCTCTTCAACGCCGAGCTGTACTTAAAGTATATGAATGCCAATGCCTGGATCCGGAACTTCTTCCCAAATTACCGCATTTTCGCGGTGCATCACGTGACATTGAGTGACCGGAATAGTCTCCTCCAGCGTATGCTGGAGCTGCCATTTCGGGGCCGGTGGGCTGCAAGGCTCGAACGATCGCTCCTTGAGTTCATGCAGCGCACGTGGAAAAAGCGTTATCCTCACCATGACGACGCCACGCGGGAAAGGATCTTCCGGTCAAGCCCGTCCGAATCTCGCGCTTATGTCGGGAATTTCTCGGACAAGGTGTTGGGCATCTACCGCAAGAAACTGGAAGAACGTTCCCTGGCCGGGGGATGGGTCGATCCGGAAAGCCGTTTATAATGGCCGAGATCCTTTTCACCCACTCTTACTTCCTCTCTCTCGATCCGAAGGAACATCGGGCGATGATGCCTTACGCTCCGCTCGGGACATTGTACGCCGCGTCCCAGGTGCGGAAGCGCGGTCATACTATCGCGCTCTTTGACAGCATGTTTGCCCCCGGGGCGGAGAATCTTGCTTCCTCCCTCTGCAGGCACAAGCGAGCCGGATGCGTGAGGCGGCGTTCACCATGACACGGCTCGCGAAACAACGAGGATGCGTCGTCGTCGTCCACGGGTCCGATCCGGCGGACCACGCACCGGAATACCTGGCGCACGGGGCTGATTACGTCATTGCCGGGGAAGGTGAATTAACGCTCGGTGAACTCATCGAGCATGTCAGATCCGGTGCCGGCGATGATGACCTGTCAATTCCCGGACTGGTGTATTCGAATCGAGGCGCTGTCGCCAGGACCCCTGTGCGCGAGGCGCTCCACAATCCGGATGCACTGCCGTTTCCCGCAAGGGATCTGCTCGATATCGCCGCTTATCGGTCGGCCTGGAAGAAGCGGCACGGTTACTTTTCGATGAATCTTGTCACCACGCGCGGCTGTCCCTTTCATTGTAACTGGTGCGCAAAGCCGATCTATGGACAGACGTATCACTCCCGGTCTCCGGAGAACGTTTGCGAAGAGATCTCGATCCTGAAGGCCGATTACCGGCCGGATCACCTCTGGTTCTGCGATGATATCTTCGGACTGAAGCCCGGCT
>VBOC01000027.1:1459-7428 GCA_005877655.1 Ignavibacteria bacterium | reverse complement strand
GGCGGTTCCGACAATCGCCGCGGCACTCGACGCCAGAAATCTTTCCGCTCTAAAAAAAGAGCGCGTGAGTGCATCTCTGATTCTCAAAGGCCCCCCATCTGCCGGAGGCGGGGATTCCGGGCAGAAATTGACCGACGCCGTGCGCGACGCTCTCTATGCATCGAAGATCTGCTCATACGCCCAGGGCCTCTCTCTTCTCGGAAGGGCCTCTCGGGAATATTCGTACAACCTTGACCTGGCGGCAATTGGAAAAATATGGCGCGCAGGGTGTATTATACGGGCGAAGCTCCTCAACGATATCATGAAGGCTTTCGAGCGCGACCGGGCATTGCCGAACCTGCTCGTCGACCGGGAGTTCAAGTCCGAGGTTCATCAGGCACAGGGTGGCTGGCGATTTGCCTTGAGGACCGCCATCGAGCTCGGCGTTCCCATGCCTGCGATGGGCGCATCATTGGCGTACTATGATTCCTACCGCAGCGAGCGGCTGCCGGCGAACCTGATCCAGGCGCAGCGGGATTTCTTCGGGGCGCATACGTTCGAGCGGGCCGACAAGCCCGGCAGCTTCCACGCGGACTGGGTTTCGAAATGACCGCCCACGCTCTCTTGCCCGGCAACCGTATCTGAGGCCCCTCTAAGGAATTTCCCATGACGCTCATGCTTCCCGCCCTCCTGCTCTTTGTTGCCCTGCCTGCGATTGCGGGAGCCGGTCAGCCCGCATCGACGAATATCGAAAAACGGGTGAACGCTCTCCTTAAAAAAATGTCGCTTGAAGAGAAAATCGGTCAGATGACGCAAGTCGCTCTCGACGTTATTTCCGAAGGCGACAGCGGAAAAGCGGAGCCCCATGCGATCGATACGGCAAAACTTCAGACGGCGATCCTCAAGTACCATGTGGGCTCGATCCTCAATGTTGCCACATCCGCCCACTCCATCGACCACTGGCACGAGATCATTACGCAGATCCAGGATGCTGCCAGGAAGACGCGGCTCGGCATCCCCGTCATTTACGGAATCGACGCTATTCACGGCGCATCCTATACGAGAGGGGCAACCCTTTTTCCTCAGAGCATCGCTCTCGCCGCCACCCGGAATCCTGACATCGCAAAACGGATCGGAGAGGTGACCGCGCGCGAGGTCCGTGCTTCGGGAATTCCCTGGAATTTTCACCCCGTTCTTGACCTCGGACGAGAACCGCTCTGGCCCCGGTTCTGGGAAACGTATGGCGAGGACGTACTCCTTGCGACAAGGATCGGGACATCGTACATCTCGGGGCTGCAGGGTGACGACATCGGCGCCTCCGATAAGGTCGCCGCATGCCTGAAACATTATGCCGGATAGAGTTTTACAATCACCGGCAAAGACCGGACCTCCGCGTGGATCGACGAACGCATGATGCGCCAATACTTTCTTCCCACTTTCGAGGCCGGAGTCAGGGCCGGCGCTATGACGGTCATGGTTAATGCGGGTGAGACCAACGGAATTCCCTGCCACGCGGATTACCATCTCCTTACCGAGGTTCTCAAGGGCGAGTGGGGGTTCAGGGGATTTGTCGTCTCGGATTGGGAGGGAATCAAACACCTCTATACGCGCGACCGGGTGGCCGATAGTCCGAAAGAGGCGGTGCGTATCGGGGTCATGGCGGGCATCGATATGAGCATGGTGCCCCTTGACTTCAGCTTCTACGACCTCCTCCTCGCGCTTGTCAGGGAAAAGACTGTTCCCATCTCCCGGATCGATGACGCCGTAAGGCGGATCCTTCGCGTGAAATTTGAAACGGGGCTTTTCGAGCATCCCTATCCGGAACCGGCTGCGGCAGAGGTCGGATCGAAGCCGGGCACGGAGTTAAATCTGGAGGCCGCTTCGGAAGCGATCACACTGCTCAAGAATAGCGCCAATCTGTTGCCGTTGAAAAAGGGAAGCCGCATACTGGTCACCGGTCCGACCGCGAATCTTCTTTCCGCGCTCAACGGAGGATGGACAATCACATGGCAGGGAGACGCGGAGGAACTCTATCCTCGGGAAAAGCATACGATCCTCGAAGCCATTCGTGAAGAGAACGGGAAAGGCAATGTCGTCTATGTTGCCGGAACCTCATTTGAGAATACGTCCGACGTTGTGATTGCGTGTCTCGGAGAAAAGGCGTACTGTGAATTCGTCGGGAATATTGACGATCTCACGCTGGAAGATGCCCAGCTGCGGTTGGTCGAGGAGCTTTCCCGGCGGGGGAAACCGATCGTGCTCATCCTCGCGGAGGGCAGGCCGCGGACGATCCATCGCATTGTGGAAAAATGCAGCGCAGTTCTCATGGCCTACCTCCCGGGGATGGAAGGAGGGACTGCCCTGGGAAAAGTACTCTTCGGCGAAGTCAACCCCAGCGGCAAGCTTCCGTTCAGCTATCCAAAATATCCGAACGCCCATGTTCCCTACGACGGCAAGGGATCCGATGTGAGCGACGTGAACCGCTACGACCCGGAATTCCCGTTCGGATCCGGATTGAGTTATGCAACCTTTGGATATCGCGACCTTCGATTGAGCAAGAGCGTGTACTCCATGAAGGATACGATCGAGGTGTCCGTCAGCGTAGAGAATACGGGGAAGGTCACGGGCAAAGAGGTGGCGCAGATATTCGTTACCGACCTTTACCGGAGCGTCACCCCTCCGTTCCGGGAATTGAAAGGGTTCACGAAGCTCGAGCTGCGCCCCGCAGAGACAGGAAGAGTCACGTTCCGGCTGACTCCGCCCGACCTTACCTTCATCGGAAAGAACTATCGGCGAATCGTCGAGCCGGGCGCCTTCCGCGTAGCCATCGACACGCTCTCCGCCGAGTTTGAACTAACGTCCCCTCAAATGAAATAGATTTCATGCAGAATTACCCAAGGAGAATGGTCATGAAACCGGCAACGATTTTTCTCATGCTCTCTCTGGTGCTCAAAGCCCCGGCGGCCGGGCAAAATCTGCCCTCCCGATGGGACGAGCTTGTTGCAAGCGATTGGCCCCTCGCCCTGGCTAAATCAGAATCGACCTGCATCCTTCCGATCGGCATTCTCGAGAAGCATGGGCCCCATGCGGCCATCGGCTGCGACATGATTCATGTGCGCGAGTGGGCGGCGCGCGTTACGGCGAAGGAGTACGCGGTCGTGTTTCCGGACTATTTTTACGGGCAGATTTACGAGGCCAAACATCAGCCGGGCGCGTTCGCGTTGCCGAGCCGGCTGGTCTGGGATCTCCTCGATGCCACGTGCGAAGAGATCGCAAGGAACGGCTTGAAGAAGATTTTGATAGTCAACGGTCACGGAGGGAACCCGCACCTGCTCAGGTACTTTGTTCAGTCCCAGCTTGAGCGGAGAAGAGATTATGTCGTGTACCTCTACGACCCGCCGCTCGACACCGCCTTCTATAAAAAGGCCGTCAAAATGTGGAAATCGGATCCAAACGGCGATATGCATGCCGGCGAGTCGGAGACCTCCACACTCCTCTATTTGAGGCCGGACCTCGTGAAGCTGGATCGCGCCCGGCAGGAGTCGGGAGCGAACCTGAACCGGCTCTCGTTGCCCGACCTGTACACCGGAATATGGTGGTACGCAGATTTCCCGAACCATTACGCCGGCGAAGGAGAGAAAGCAACGAAGGAGCTCGGCGAACTCTTAACTGAACACAGCATCACGTCCTTGCTCAGAGCCCTGCGCGTCGTGAAGGCCGATCGGAAGACAAAACAGCTTCAAAACGAGTTCTTCGACCGGGTACTCAAGTGAGAGCTCGCCACACGATGTTGATCATCTGCTCTCTTTTTTCCCTTTCCGCCGCCGGCTCGCTCGCAGCGCAAGCTCGTCGCACGGAAATCGTTATCAACGTCACGCAGAAAGGCACCGATCGAGGCCGGGGGGCGAACACTCCCTCTCCGGAATCATACGTGAACGGATACCGTTCCTCGTTGAACGGGCAGGTACTCTCCTATCACTCCTCCCACCCGGATGCCGACAAAGCATTGCTCGTCAGGGCGAACAGGGAAGTCCATTCGATCACATGGGAAACAGACACACTCGCCGATCCCGGAACCGCGATGTACCGTCTCGTCTGGCTCGCCGGCCTGGACCGGGCCGGCTGGGGGGAGAATGCACAGGCGCACACGTTCCGCCTCCTTATCAACGGCTCTCCCTGGTTCACATTCAAGAATTATAAAGACTCGACTGCGGAACACTGGAGCGTCGCCGGCAGGGACGGCGCCAATCTTTCTTTCAGATCAGAGATGGCCGATAAGTTCGGGGATCTCTTCGGATACATGTTTTTAAATCTTCCTAAAAAGGCTTTCCGGCCGGGCGCGCCCCTCAGGCTTCAAATTGAAAGCGAGGATGAAGGGAGTGCCGAGTGGTATATGACATTTGAATACCGGTTTAACTTTACCCCGCGTCTGCGCGCCGAACCCGCTCTCATCAGGCATCAGGGCCGCGCCGCCCAGACGCTTCGCCTGAGCCTCGACAACCTTCGTCCGGGAAGAATCATCGAGATTATCGCCTCCGGGGAGCGTATTGTGAAAAAGCCGCTCAACGTCGGCGCGAATATCTACCTGCTTCCGATCGAGGCCGTCGATTCGGAAGAAACAGTCTCTGTCCGGTTCAACGTCGACGGGCATTCCGTGAATCTGACCGAGGTTCCGATCCTGCCCGTGACGAAGCGGTCGATCTATCTCCTCTCCTATTCGCACAACGATATCGGTTATACCGACCTTCAGACCGCGGTCGAACGCAAGCAGTGGAACAATATCGAAACCGCCCTTAAGCTCATTGGCGAGACGCGCGACTATCCGGCGGAGGCTCGTTACAAGTGGAACCTCGAAGGCCTCTTTCCGGTCGAGGGCTACCTCCGGCAGGTTTCGCAAGAACGGCGGGCGGAATTCATCGAAGCCGTGCGCGCGGGGAGTATCGGGCTCAATGCGTTGTATGCAAATATGCTCACCGGCCTCGCAAATGCCGTCGAGATGAGCCATTTTACCTCTTACGCGCGGCGGTTCTCAAAGGAATATTCGATCCCGATCACGACAGCGGTCGAATCGGACGTCCCCGGATTCACCTGGGGCATCGTGACGGCCCTCGCCCAGAGCGGCGTCAGATATTTTGCCAGCGCGCCGAATCCGTTCGACCGGATCGGGTATGCGCTCGAGCAATGGGGAGACAAACCGTTTTACTGGACTTCGCAATCCGGCGATGAGAAGATCCTCATGTGGATCCCCGGGGCGAGCTACGCCAGCTTCCACGAGGGAGAACTCAGCAAACTTGGAGACGAGAAAATCCTGAAGCTCGCCCGGAAGCTTGATGAAAATGCTTACCCGTACGAGATTGTCCAACTGCCCTACACGCTCGGGGATAACGGTCCGCCCGATGCGAACCTTTCGCACTTCGTCGAAGACTGGAACGAACGCTACATCTCTCCGAAGCTGATCATCGCCACGCACGAACAAATGTTCAGGGACTTTGAATCCCGATACGGTTCGACCCTGCCATCTCTGAGAGGCGATTTCACTCCGTACTGGGAGGACGGCGCCGCCTCCACCGCTTTTGAGACGGCGCTGAACCGGCGCACCGTCGACCGCCTCATCCAGGGAGAAGCGGTGTGGTCGATGAGCGCGCCCGGAGGATTCCCCGCCCGCGAATACGAGTCCGCATGGAGGGATGTGGTGCTCTATGACGAGCACACCTGGGGAGCCTCGAACAGCATCTCCGAGCCGGACGATTCCATGGTCATTGCCCAATGGAAGATCAAGCAGCACTTTGCCACAGAAGCCGACACCCTGTCGCGAAGGCTTCTGGAGAGAGCCTTCTCCCCGCTTTCGGAAGCCTCTCTTCCGAGACGGGCGAAGAAACCGGTCGAACGTTCGATCGACATCTATAATACAAATTCGTGGCGGCGCACCGACGTCGTTCTCGTCTCGCCCGAGAAAAGCGCTGCGGGAGACCGTGTCGTCGATGATCGAA
>VBOC01000027.1:830-1407 GCA_005877655.1 Ignavibacteria bacterium | reverse complement strand
TACTTCATCGGGAGCGGAAAGGCGTTTGCGGGAGCCGGAGTCGAAGTGTCTGCGAATTCTCTGACGAACGGGCTCCTGTCCGTGACGGTCAATGGCCACACCGGTTTGATCGAGAATCTGCGATGGATGAAGAAGCAGCTTGCCGATAGTTCGAAGGGTATCAATGAGTACCTCTACGTCCCCGGGAGGAATGCCGACAGCGCGCGGCACCTGGCAAATGTCAGCGTCAACATGAAGGAGCATGGCGCTCTTTTCGGATCCTTGCGCATCGAGGCTGATGCCCCGGGCTGCGACCGGTATGCAGCCGAAATTCGCCTCTTCTCGTCTATCCCCCGCGTCGATATCATCGATACGCTCCTCAAGCGCGGAGTGCGCGGGAAGGAAGGCGTTCATATCGCCTTTCCGTTCAATCTTCCCGGCGGACGGATCCGATACGATGTCGCCAACGGTCTCGTACGGCAGGGAACGGATCAGCTGGCCGGATCGTGTCAAAATTTTCTCTCCGTGCAGGGCTATGTCGACGTTTCCGATACTGCGTACGGGGTGACCCTGGTAACAGCGGATGCTCCGATGATCG
>VBOC01000027.1:0-818 GCA_005877655.1 Ignavibacteria bacterium | reverse complement strand
TCGATCAATCCATCCCCCGTGGTCTATTCCTATCTGATGAACAACTACTGGCACACGAATTACAAAGCCGACCAGGCCGGGCTTGTAAGTTTCCGCTATTCCATCCTCCCCCATGGGGAATTCAAAGGGGAGGATGCTCTGCGATTCGAGATCGAACGGAGGCAGCCCCTTGTTGTGACCGGGGCGGATCGATCCGGCCGCCCTGCGGGCTCGCTTTTCAGCATAGAGCCGCCGGAGGTTCTCGCGCTCTCGGTCAAGCCGATCGAGGGGGAAGGCGCGTGGCTGCTCTATCTGTGTAATCCGTCAGGCCGGAAACAGAACGTTTCCGTGCGAAGTCCCCGCGCAGTTCCGATCTCCGTTCACGCGAGCGACATCGCGGGGAGGATTCACGCAGATACCGGGCCCGGCCTCAAGCTCGCCTCGCATGGGAGCTCGTATGTGCGAGTCGACAGAAGATAATGCGCCAACCGGGAATGACCGTCACCATTCTGGCATGAAGATCAGACGGAGAGACTTCATCAGAACTGCAGGAGGCCTTGCCCTCGCGACGGTCGCACGTGCCTTGCCCGTCTTGCCGGGTCCCCAGGTGCAGCCGGGAGAGAAAAAATTCCGAATCGCGATCTTCTATGAACCCTCATTCCCGCCTGCAGACGGCATGGCGGTCGGCCGGCAGACTCTTCAGGACGCATTACAAGATTTCGATTCGGAATTTCTGGGTGTTGAAGAATTAACGAAGCGTCTTAGCACCACGCATTTTGATCTCTTCCTCAATCCGTACGGCTCAACATTTCCAAAGGAAGCATTCGATCGAATCTCCG
>VBOC01000160.1:8261-9012 GCA_005877655.1 Ignavibacteria bacterium | reverse complement strand
CAACGAAAGGAGGAAGCAATGGTAACACTGGTCGTGGTTACATTCGCCGGTCTTGCCGCCGGATACCTTGTAGGCATGTACCATCGAGCATTGGAGGAAGACTTTACTTGGTGGGAAGAGCACAACAAACATCTCCATGATCGCTATCTCGACCCGCAGTTTGACTGATGCGATCAAGTTGCAAAGCTCATCCAATTCAATAAAAGCATCACAGAAAGTTTATCACCTCGAAAGGAGGATCTTATGAAGCTCATTCATTCGCTACTCGTCATGTCGCTACTCACACTCTCTACGCTCCGCGCCCAGTGGGTCAGCGCATATTATCCCGGCTATGTCCAGGATCCTACCAGCTCGGAATACCTGCCAGCAAGCGCAATTGATACCACAGCTGTCACACACATTTTGCATCACTCGCTGCAGCCGAACTTCGGCACCCCCGGATATTTGGACTCAACCACCAATTCTGTTGGTGGAACGCATTCAGACGCGATCATTCAATATGCCCATCCGTCGAAAAAAGTACTCATAGTTGTGGGTGGCTCAGAGACCGCCCAGGGGTTTATCCAGGTGATAGGACAACATCCGGACACCCTTGCGCATAATATCAAACGCTTTGTCGATAGGCACGGCTACGACGGGGTTGATATCGACTGGGAGCCCCTGGCGGCGGCTGATACGCTCCTGTACGCTCAATTCATTCGAAGACTACGTGACACGTTGACGAACGCGAAAACCCTCTCAGCCGCAATTC
>VBOC01000160.1:7092-8189 GCA_005877655.1 Ignavibacteria bacterium | reverse complement strand
CAACTCATCCATCTACCGGCGAAGCTACGGGGGAGTACTGACCGACAATACTGCCTTGATTGCAGTGGATACAATCGTTTATCAATTCAAGATAGTAGCGGCTATCCCCGCATCCAAGTTGGGCATCGGCATCCCGTTTGAAGGGAAATTTTGGAAACAAGGGTTCAATACCCCGGCCGACTCTGCTTGTTACAACGCTAACGATGCCCAATGCTTTCCGGGCGTCACATGCTGGTGTCGGGATTCTTATGGGAATATCATGAACCAGTATTACTACCACACCTCTCACCAGTGGCGATCGGATGACAAAGCAGCATACCTCACCGGAGATGCGACGTTTCCGTACATCTCCTACGAAAACCAACGGAGCCTGACAGAGAAGTTGGTCTACATGAAGAATCAAGGCCTGGGGGGAACGATCATCTGGGAACTGGTCAAAGGCTATCGGAGCGATCAGCAGCCCGGCTTGAAAGATTGCCTTCTAAAATCGGTGAAATCGGCAGCCCTGAATCCAAGCATGATTATTTCTTCGACGATTGCAACCAATTGGAACCTGGTCAGCGTCCCTAACGTAGTGCGAAACTTTGCCTCAAGTTCAGTCTGGCCCTCCGGTTCGGGAATTACCTCAGGGCCAATCGGCTATGACGCGGTGTACTCGTTCCCAAATCAGGTTCAAAATGGTGCCGCATACTGGGTGAAGTATTCGGCAGGAGCGACCAAGAACGATACTGGGAGTAAGATTACATCGCTTTGCATTCCCGTTAATTCTGGGTGGAACATGATCGGTTCCCTTTCCCGGAGCCTCGCAACATCGAAGATCACCTCAAGCCCCGCGAGCCTTGTCATATCAAAATACTACGCGTATTCCGGTGGTGTCTATTCCGCGACGACAAGCCTGGACCCCGGAATAGGTTATTGGGTCAAAACGAGCGCCGCCGGGACTCTCGGCCTCGACACAGCTTCCACGGCCAATAACCCGCCATCGTCTTCAAATGAGCAGCCGCCATGCATCCCCGGAACAGCACCTTCCGCTCCCACAAGCCTAGTGGTCTCGAGGGTTCATGCGTGCGAAGGGCTTTATCACCCGACACTGACTT
>VBOC01000160.1:0-7076 GCA_005877655.1 Ignavibacteria bacterium | reverse complement strand
CCCGGGGGGTATTCAAAGTCGTGGATAGCACGGTTAGTTCCGATACCGACTGTGCGGTGCTGTACGGGAACGGCCTCAGCCCCGGGCCGTCATGCACCTCAACCTACTGGGTGACTGCGGTAAACGTATGGGGTGATGAGTCGGCCAGCACGAATTGGGCGACAATTAACACTGCCACATGTTTCGCGACAAGGACTTCCGCCACCGGAGGCACGGAAGGAAACACACCGCCACCCCTTCCAACAAAGACCTTGCTTGAGGGAAGCTATCCGAATCCCTTCAACCCGACATGCGTGATTCGATATGCTCTTTCCGCGGACGCGCAAGTATCCTTGAAAGTCTTCAATGTGTTTGGGCAGGAAGTAATCACTCTCGTAGATGAGTTTCAGCCGGCAAGTTTCAGATCAGTCACGTTCGACGCCAGAACTCTCGCTAGCGGGGTTTACTTCTACCGCCTGCGGGCCGGCAATTTCGTCGACGTGAAGAAAATGGTGTTTACGAAGTGACTTTCCCGGTGAGTGATTCGACAACCCCAGCCTGTGACCCAGGCTGGGGTTGGTCTTGTAGGTAAATCATTCCAATTAGTGCTGAGCTGCGAGGAGCCGGGAATATGCCCGCGGATCTTTGAACAGGCTCCGGGCGGCTTTCAACTGCGTGTCGCTCGCGAGTGACGTCTCGATCCTTCCGTGTTCACCTTTGTACCGGCTCATGATTTCAATCTTCAACGCATTGGCGATATCTTCTTTGTCGCGATCTAGGCTCTTTGACTTCTCCTCTTCGAACTTTTTCTTGAGCTTGTCGAGCTCGTCCAGAACGGGGGCGCTGTATTGAAGCTTGTGGGCTGTCTCGCTCAACTCTCCAAGCTTTCGCTCTCCCTCATCCTGAAACGTAAACTTCTGTTCATGCAGAAATCTCCGGAACTGGCTGGTAAGCGTGTCGGCGTTGAAGGAAACTGGCGGTTCCTTATGCTCGGCGGCATAGCGAGTGGCAAACTTGAAGTACATCGACTTCCGTAGCAAATCGCTGTACACCTCGGTGCGCGCGGGCTCCGGAACCAGGGTGTCCGGCTGAATCCCTCCGGACTCAAACTCCTTGCGGCCCTTCAGCGTCTTAAATTCACGCCGCAGGCTGTCGGGCGTAATCGCAAACACCCCGTCCTTATTCTTGTGCATGTAGTCGATTTCCTGAATGCACCTGCCGCTCGGCGTGTAGTATTTTGCGGTCGTGATTTTCAACTGCGTATTATATGAGAGCGGTGTGATCGTCTGGACGAGCCCTTTCCCGAAGGTACGTGTTCCGAGGATGACTCCGCGATCCAGGTCCTGGAGGGCGCCGGCCACAATTTCACTTGCACTCGCGCTGTTGCGATTCACGAGGAGAACGATGGGGATGTCGGGCAGCATCGGCTCTTCGGTCACGAAGAATTTTCGCTCCGATTCGGGTCTCCGGCCACGGGTGCTCACCACCAGGCTCCCCTTCGCGGCGAATTTTTCGACGACATCAACGGCGACGTCAAGGAGCCCTCCGGGATTGTCGCGCAGATCCACAATGATGCCCTTAAGCGGCCCTTTCAATTTTAAATCCTTTATCGCCAGCCGAAGCTCGTCCCCCGCCCCGCGGGCGAAGCGCTCGAGCCGAATGTATCCGACGCCGTCATCGAGGATGTCGGCGTAGCTGACATTGTGAAGCTGGATTTCTTCCCTGACCAGCACAAAGTCCAGCGGTTTCGGTTCTCCATCCCGTTCCACCTTGAGGCGAACCTCGGTCCCCGGCTCGCCCCGGGTCATCGAGCGGACGGCCTCCGGTTTGGCGCCCACCACCGATTTGCCTTCGATCTCGAGAATATGGTCGCCCGGCTGAATGCCCTGTCGCTGGGCGGAATAGCCTTCCATGAGCGTGATGACGGTAATGTTCCCCTCCCGCAGGCCGATGGTCACGCCGATCCCTCCGTATTTTCCGGTGGTGATCAGCTCAACTTCATCCCCTTCGCTCTCGCTGATGAAATTGGTATACGGGTCGAGCGTGCTCAGCATGCCGTCGATGCCGGATTCCATGAATTTCTCGGGATCGACATCATCCACATAATTCAACGACACTTCCTTATAGACACGGCCGAAGATATCGATGCTCTTATTGATCTTGAAAAAGTAATCCGAATCGGAAAGCCGAAAGGCCACGATGCACGCGCTTCCTGCGAGGACGATCCCCGCGATGATGAATGCAACGAAGCGGTTTCGGACTGAAAGCCATCGTCTCATGTGATACTCCATGTTAATGAAAGCGTTGCGTGATGATGTTCCATATTTCTTCGTGGATTATCTCCGGCGGCCTCATTCCGTCGACGGTGACGAAACGCGACGGTTCGGCCTTCGCGATGGCATGATAGCCGCTGCGAACCCGGTCATAGAAATAGTCGCCGGCCGACTCCATCCGGTCCTCTGCGAGGCCTGCGGTTTTTCTTCTCCGCGCGATTTCCGCTACCCCGATATCGACCAGGACCGTAAGCTCGGGCTTTGTCGCCGAGGTCGCGATACGGTTCACATCGGCAATTTCCTGAAGGTCAAGCCCGCGGCCGTATCCCTGATAGGCGGTTGTTGAATCGAAAAAACGGTCGCAGACGATCGCTTTTCCGCTCTTGAGCGCCTTCAGGATAACCTCGTTCACGGGGATTTCTCGAGGAGGATGGTGCGGATCTTCTCCGAGACGGCTGTCCCGCCCGGTTCCCGGAGAAGCAGCGCTTCCTTTCCGGCCTTTTGCAATCGCTTCACGAGGAGTTGTGCCTGGGTGGATTTGCCGGAGTAATCAACTCCTTCGAAGCTGATGAACATTGAATACAAATTAACCAAATTCCGCTAATTATTCAAATCACCGCCTTGCCTCTCGCTCGATTTTTCGCTATGTTAGCGGTGCCCGAAGCTGCTGAATCATGGGATGCCGAAGAAAAACATAAAGAAGCCGGCGAAGTCCCCCGGAGGAAGGCCGGCTTCCGAAGAGGACGAAAAGCGCCGCGCTCAGGGTCGAGTTGACACCCGCAAAGAAGACTCCCGGCTCATCCATGAAGCCCTCCGCGGAAACCAGTCCGCTTACAAACGACTACTCCAGAAATATCACGATCCGATTTTCAATCTCATCTACCGGATCGTTCACGTCAGAGAACAGGTCGAGGATCTTACACAGGAAACCTTCGTCAAGGCCTTCGCGTCCCTGAAGAATTTTAATGAAGCGTATGCGTTCTCGACCTGGCTTTACAAGATCGCCACCAACAGCACCATCGATTACATCCGGAAGAAGAAGCTTGAAACCTTCTCGATCGACAAACCGATCGGGCTGGAGGAGAGCGACTACCGCTTCGAACTTCCCGACACGACCTATCAGCCCGATAAATCGATCATCCAACGCCAGCGCGCCCGGCTGATCGAGGAGGCCATTAACGCCCTTCCCGAAAAGTACAAGCGGGTGATCATCCTCCGCCATAACGAAGAACGCGATTACGCGGAAATCGCCCATATTCTGCGCCTCCCGATCGGAACGGTAAAAGCCCATATCTTCCGGGCCCGCGAACTCCTGAATAAGTACCTGCGGGGCAAAATATCGCATTACTGAAACAATAGGGCGCGACCGCGCCATTCCCATCTTGCTATCCTCCGTCGCAGGCATCGGCCTGTTGAGCGGATTCGCATTTTTCGCCTCTCACCGCTACCACAAGGAAGTCCCCAAGTCTGAAGAGAAGGAGCTCAAGGTGACGCTTTCGGCGGGATTCGGCGACGTCGCCGTCGCACGCGGAACGCGGTCGGCCGTCCTCGATGCTGATATCGAAAGCGAAAAAGGGATCGATCCCGATAACTTCATCGAATACGCCATCCGGGACCGCATCGGATATGTCACGATCAATACGAACGCGGAACACGGTTCGAAGCAGGGCAAGCGCTCGATCAACTTCGAGGGTTTTAATTCCGATTCCTGGAAGGTCCGTCTCACCGACGCCGTACCGATCTCCTTCGACATCAGTCTCGGGCTGGGGAAGGGGATGTTCGACCTTACCGGCCTGCGCGTGAAGGATCTGAAAATCTCGGCGGGGGCAAGCTCCGTATGGCTCGCGTTCGGTTCGCCCAACAAAACAGTGATCGAAGACCTGACGCTGGAATCCGGATTGTGCAAGTTCAGCGCCGAAGGGTTGTGCAATGCAAATTTCAACCACATGAAATTCGAGGGAGGAGTCGGCAGCTACCTGCTCGATTTCGGCGGGAAGCTGAACAAGGAGGTCGACGTCGACATTGAAGTCGGGTTGGGCTCGCTGACGGTGAGGATCCCGGAATCGGTCGGCGCCAGAATCATCTACGAGAAGAGCTGGATCGCCCACATCGATCTGGATCCGGATTTCAGCGAGCTTCAGCAGAACAATTATTTCAGCTCAAACTACCGGTCGGCCGCGGGCAAGATGAACATCAAGATCGACGCTGGGCTGGGCAGAGTAAAGATTCAGCGGGAATAAAACCGCCCCCCTGCGCGATCCCTCCCTTCACTTTCCGTACTGGTAAAAAAGCCCCCATCGCTGCAACTGGTAGAACTCCGGCTGCTTGATCATTCCCTCCACTGCATGTTGATAGGCATCGCTCGCCGACACGCCCGCCAGCAGCGCGGTGTAAAATCCCTCGCCAAAATATTTCTTGGCTTTCCGGTCGGCCTGCCATACCGAGGCGACCACAGTTTTCGTCCCGTTTGCCAGGAACAGGAGCGGTCCATAGTGGGTCATTCCCCCGGGACGCTGCGAGATGTCACTGAAGACGATCGCCTGAGGCCGCGGGATTGCGGCCAGCTCGCCAAGGGGCACCCTGTGCAATCCAAACGGATCCTTCCGATCGGCCAGCAGGAGAACCGAATTATTCGGAACGTTTCCATCGAATTGAAACTCCGCCGCGATGTGGACCACGTCCCGGGCCGTGTCCAACAGATGATTCAGAGTCGCCTTAGGACCGAAATACATTCTGGCATTGTCAAAAAAACCACGGATATCCTTCAGCTCGTATTCCACGTCCCACGCCGTCCTGCCCGGATGCCCGATCGCGACTATTCTATTGACAACTGTTCCCCGGGGAGACGAGAAGAGCAGGCCTGCCGCCGTAGGAAGATAACTGATGTTCATGCGGTCGGCGAGAGGCCGCCCCTCCCCCCGCAACGTATGGAGCGGAAGCCATCCGAAATCTCCGGGGGGAACCAGGTACAATTTTTCCGCCCGCGCGAGGTCGCCCAGAATGGGCGCGAAGATTGCCCTGAAAAGCACGGATGAAAGCCCGCTCAGTCGCGATTGCACGGCGGTGTTGGTGACCCAGATGCCGTTGGCGCTCAAATGGATCTCGCCGGCAAGCCGGGAGTAATCGTTTGTAAGTTGAAGGAGCGATTGCCGCCCGATCGGAGAGGTCCGGATGGAGACGGCATCGGGCGTTATGACGAGCAGATATAATTCATTGAGCGAGGGTATGAACTCAACGAGCGCGCTCTTCCGGGGCAGCGCCTCACGGATCGCGCCGAGTTCGAGCCGGCGCGGGTACAGGAGCCACGGAAAGTTTGAGTTCAACGCCGAAAGCTCCGTGACCGACGCGGCGGTCTTCTGCAGCCGCTCGGGGTATGCGGCGGTGAGCGACCGGAGCCGCTGAGAACCCTCCGGCGAGCCGCCCGCCAGGCCTTCCAGGTAGTCCTGATCGAGCAAACGCAGGGCCCTGATATTCCACTGGACGGCGGAGATTTTCTGGGCAACCTTCGGATCGGAGTCTTTGACCGAGAGGCGCGAATAGAACGACCTCAGGCCGAGGAGGTTCTTCCGCTCGACAAGCGTGAAAACGCTGTCTGCCCGGCCCGACGAACAATAAAATCTAATGAGGGCGTCGTGCCACGATGTCTTCTCCCCCTCCATGTAGGTGTTGATAAATTCCAATGATTCGTTTTGCGGTTCGAATGAATGCTGCTCGTAGATGTCCAGAGCCTCGTGGAAATATGGCAGCGCAGCGGGGGAATTTCCCGCCGCCTCGGTCAACCGGCCTGTCATGAAATACCCCAGAGCGGCCCCGGCATGAAAACCCGAGTTCCGGCAGGAATCGACCGTCGCGACACAGCGGCCGATAAGCTCGGCCGTCGAAGGGCCCGGACCTTCCTGCCCTGCTTTGGCTTCGCACGCGATGAGCGCCAGCCCCGCCATCTCCTTCATCACCCTGGAGTTCGTCTGGCGTGAGAGATCGAGCGCTTCGGAAAAGTACCGGTGCGCATCGGCAAACCGGCGGGAACGGTAGGTCAGGTTTCCGAGTTTATTGAGGATTTCCGATTGGAGGGCGGGATTGCGGCCCTTACCCGCATAGGCAAGCGCGCGTGAATATGACCTCATTGCGCTGTCGGGACGGGCCATCGACTCCTGATAGAGCCCCCAGCTGTAATAGACGCGGCTGAGACCCATGCCCTCGCCACCCGCGGCGGCACGGCTTTTCCATCGTTCGAAAGCCTCGGTGGTCTTCTTGGAATCGCCCGCGCCCGCAAAGGCCGCCATCATCGACTTCAGAAAGAGCATACGGTTCTGCCCGCGATAAACCTGGCTGTCGATGAGCGCGAGCTCCGTGATGGCAGCCACTTCTTCGTCATACCGTTCGAGCGCGTGACACGACCGCGCCACGATCAGGAGCCCTTGAAATGCGTCTTGAACGCTTGCGAAGACCTTTGCCGTAGAGGCGGCGTCGGATGCGATCGGCAGGGCATCGGTGGGGTCGAATATTGTGTAATAGAGGTCGGCCAGAGCGATTCTTACCCGGCGCTCGATCTGTTGCTCGTTGAGGGAATGGAAATATGCGATTGCTTCCTGCAGGCTCGCGAGCGCGTTATCGTAATCGCCGGTCTGCCGCTGGCAGTTTGAGAGAACAATATAGTTTTCGCCGAGAGCGGAGTCGTTCTTGAGCTCTCCGTTGAGCCGCATCGCTTCACGGATGGCAGCCATCGCCTGCGAGTAATTCTGGTCACCGAGGCCGATCTGCGCCACTGCGGCTTCCTCGGAGGCTTGCTGTTCCATTTCATGCCGGCTCGGTCCGCACCCCGCG
>VBOC01000026.1 GCA_005877655.1 Ignavibacteria bacterium | reverse complement strand
GCGGTACCGAGATTAATTTCCACGTTGCGGGATTCAGATAGGTGAATCGCCACACCCCGGACCATGCGCTCGAGCCGCCGGCATTTCTTGCGCGCACGCGCCAATAGTAGGTTGTGTTGTTTGTCATTCCGCCGAACTGGCGGCTCGTGTCCGCAAGCAACGAGTCGTTGAGCACCAACACGCGGAAGAGCGAATCCGAGGCGCACTCGATCGAATACGATGTGCTCTCCGAAGAAGCGCGCCACCGGAACATGGCGGGGGAACTCTGCACAACGGAAGAATTCGGCGGAGCAATGAGCGCGGGGGCCGCGGGCGAGGGGAGAACCGGCTGCGGATTCCACCAATTCCCTGAAAGGACGATCATCGCCAGCATCTTCAAGGTATTGCCGTAGTAATCGTTGCTGTTGAAGTTTGTCGTATCGACAGTTGTCCACAGCTTGTTCAGCCACGGCCGGTTCCCGGAATCAATCATAGCCCCGACGGCAAACGGGGCGATGAATGCCATCGAGATATCAAACGTGTCGATGGTGGCGCCGTTGAGCCGGTAACCGGCCCGGATATTCTCGGGGTTGTCCCCGGTCTTTGCCCGGATGAACCCGTTCATCTTCTTGACGGCACCGTAGGCCCGCGCCTCTCCCGAGACAAGATAATCGACGGCCAGACGGAACGGATCGCGGCAGGCGTTGTAGGAATAGTGTCCGTCATAAGCAGATTCCAGGTAGTGAGGGCCAGCGGGCGCCGGGCTCGTGCTGACATGCCGTATGAAATCGGGAATCAAGCCCGTCGCAGGGCTGAAATTTGTTTGCATCGCATCCACGAGCGAGTAGCAGCGATTCAGAACGCTTCGCCACGAGGTATCGCCGGTGGCAATTTCAAATGCGCGGAAATGATTGACGAGGAAATCGGACGTCCGGGTATCGTCGTACCTCTGATCGCCCGGGATCGCCCAGTCGCCGAGCTTGACCGCGAACGTCCCGGGATTGATTTCATCCGCCCGGATGGCGTTGATGATACGCAGTGCCGCCTGAAAGTAGTTGACCGCGCCGGCGCTTCCCCATTGTTTGTCGGCAAGCAAAAGCCCGTAGGCCATATCGAGATCGCCGTCGGACGCCGAATTGCTGTCGGAACTGCTGACGCAGCCCGTAAGCTGTTTCCATGCCATCAGGTCGTGGTTAATCTCGCTCGGATGGGCGCGGTAATAATTATACAAACCGTCGAAATATGTTTGCGCATTCGGGTCATAGCCGGCCATGAAGGCGGTAATCAGGAATCCGTATCCCTGCCCTTCAGAGACGCTGATCCCGTCCGGGATATCCGTCCCGCCGGATATATAATATTGATTCGGAGTGCATGCGGCAACGAGATACCCTGCTTTCCACCGGTCGTAGTACGAGCGGACCGAATCATCCAACGCTGCCTGCGTGATGTTGCTCGGTTTGATCGCGCCGTCTGCGTACACAGTATGTTGTGGGAACGGCCTCCGTGGCGACTGGGCGAGTGCGGCGCACACCAGCAGAAGGGCGAGAATAAGCGATGCTACGAACAGACGGACAGGACTCTCCAATGCTCTTCTTCTCATTATGCCGCATTGCCTTTCCTCCTGCGCAAGAGGAGAGCCTCCCGAACCTTTTCGGCCAACAAGATCTTCAGCATGGATAGACCTTCCTTTCTTTCTTGCTCATATCTCGAGCAGAAATAATGCGAACTTTAGCGGAAATGTCAAGTGGTAGGAGGTCAGAATATAATCTCGCCGGATGCCTCCGGCAATCACGCATTTGCGGGCGAGGTAGTTGATTCTGTGTCACTTTTTGGGTAGGTTTAGGGCAAACGCGAACCTTCTCGCCGGTTTGCGTGGTGGTCCCGAACTTGATTCCATTTCACATCATGCATTTTTGGTCCGGGCTCCTTCATACCATCTTCGCACTTTTTCTCCTCTCGCAGCCCGCACGTACGCAGCCACCCCGGCTCCCGCCCCTCGACAAGTATCTGATCAGATTTGAGCACATCGCCACCCCGAACTTCGGCAGGATCAACGCTATCATCCGGGATGAGCGCGGCTTTCTCTGGTTTGGAACGTCCACCGGTCTGTGCAAGTACGACGGTTACCGGATACAGGTCCTCCTTTCCGGAACCCCCGCGGACCCCCAGCATCGGTTGGTGACTTCGATGATCAGGTTGGCCGAGAGTTCCCTCCTGCTGGCCACCGGAAAAGGGCTCTTGACTTTCGATCTCCGGACGGAACAATCTGTGCCGTTTCTCGCCGGCACCCAATTCTCCGAGGACCGGATTAACGCCGTCGTCGAAGACGGCAGGGGCACAATCTGGATCGGCACGGCCTCCCAGGGGCTGTTCGGCTGTAACCGCATCACCCGGGCGCTGCGGCGCTACGCCACGAGCGATGGGCTGAGCAACAACACGATAACGGCACTTCTCACCGATCGCCGGGGAGATTTGTGGATTGGAACGGTCTCCGGACTCAATGTTCTCGACGTGACGACTTCACGTATCTCCTCATATCGCGCTGACCCGTCAGATCGCACTTCCCTGCAGTCGGATGACATCACCGCGCTCTGTGAGAGTGACAGCGGGGAAATATGGGTCGGATCCCACGGCGGTCTCGACGTCCTCGAGGAGTCCACGGGACGCATCCGGCGCTTGGATCTTCATTCGTATATTCAGCACACCGTTGTAGCCATAGCGAAAGATGCCACAGACAGAATGTGGATCGGGGCTTCAGATCTCGGGCTTCTTGCCTGCCAGCATGGATCCTTCGAGCAATTTTCGACGTTGAGCGATGTCGAACGATCATTGGGTGCGATCGGAGTCTTGTATCCGGACCCGGTCGCAACGAACGCGCGGGAACTTCTGCTTTGGACCGGCACGCGGAGCGGTGTCAACAAGATGCTGCTCTCGAAGAACCCTTTCGCCAACCATATCCGTTTTCGGGATTCACTCCAACTCGGGCGGGGTGCCGTGCTCTCGTTGCGCGAAGACCGGGAAGGAATGCTTTGGGCAGGATTATGGGGGGGTGGATTGGATGGGCTCCGGCGCATTCGGGGGGCGTACCGGCGAGTCGCGAATTTCCAGAATGACCCCTCGAACCCTTTCACGCTGCCGAACAACGATGTTGGGCCCGTGATTGAAGACCCTGGCGGTAATCTATGGGTGGGAACCGCGAACGGGCTCGCGATCCTCGACAAACAGCGGAACGTGGTAGCTATCGACAGACACCGGGACCGGGATTCGACAAGTCTGGCCGGTGATCATATCGGTCGAATCTATGAGGATCATTCGGGCTCGATCTGGGTGTGCACAGATGGGGGGTTGTCTGAACTGGCCCCGCCTCCGGTGAAGCGCGAGCCAGGTTCGCCGGACCGGTTCAAGAACTATCTCGATAATCCCGCAGACGCCCACCCTGACGGGGGCAAGCGAGTTTACGATATTCTCGAAGACCAGGGCTCAAATCACTGGGTAGCAACGGCCGGACGAGGACTCGTCAGGATAGCCGCCGGGGGCACGCTCACCCGATTTCTTTCTCCGGGGGACTCCTCCGGAAGCGCAGAGAACTGGATCTATTCCTTTACCCGGGACCGCAACGGCCTGCTCTGGCTCAGCACGCGTGCAGGGCTCGTATCATTTGACCCCGGAACCGGAGCGTTTACCCGGCACGCGCTCGATCAATTCTATGAAGCGCACATTTTCGGAATCGCCCCCGATTGGGCGGGCGACCTGTGGTTGTCGACAAGCATCGGACTGGGGAGATTCAGCCCGAAGACCGGGGCCTTCGTGAGATACGACAAGGACGACGGGATGCCCTTCACCGAATTACTCTCCGGGTTCTACGAGAGTGCGCGCGGTACGTTCTTCGTCGGAGGGCTCGACGGCTTCACGGAGTTCACCCCCGAAAGCGTATTTACGGCCTCCCGTCCTCCGGAGATTGTGATCACCTCCTTCTCGGTCTCGGGCAAAGACTTTTCGACTGATCTCATCAACACCGGGCAAATCAGGCTCGCCCATGATCAGAACTTTCTTTCATTTTCCTTCGCCGCCCTCGATTACGCCAATCCGACGCGGAACCGATTCTTCTATAGAATGGATGGGGTGGACAAGCAATGGATTGACGCCGGAACGCGCAATTATGCAAGCTACACAAATGTTAATCCCGGCAGTTACGTGTTTCAGGTGAAAGGATGCAACAGCGATAACGTGTGGAACGAGGCGGGTACGGCGGTCACGATCATCATCACGCCCCCTTACTGGCAGAGCTGGTGGTTTCGCATCATCGCCGCGGGGCTTGCCGGAGGAGCAATCTACGCGGCATACCGGTACCGGCTTAGAAGGCTCCTCGAAGTCGAGCGTCTGAGACTTCGCATCGCCGACGACCTGCACGACGATGTGGGCAGCAATCTCAGCGCGATTGCGATCGTGAGCAGAGCCGTCCAGCATGCTCCGGAATTGAGCGCGGCGACGAAAGGCAAGCTCGCGGAGATTTATGACACGGCCGTGACCACCTCCGAAGGCATGAAGGATATCGTCTGGTTCATCAAGCCCAGAAACGACACTCTTGACGACCTGCTGCTCCGGATGAAGGACACGGCTTCGGCTCTGCTCGGCGACATCGGACACGACTTTGAAACATCCAGGAACGAGAACTCCATGAAGGTGACGATCGACTTCAAAAGGAACTTTTTTCTCGCATTCAAGGAAATTCTCACCAACATTGTGAAGCATGCCTCGGCGACCAGGGTGCAGATTCAGGTTCAGCACAAGGATGGGATGCTCGAAACGGTTATTCACGATAATGGATGCGGATTCGATCGGTCTTCGGCCGGCGCCGTTCGCCGCGGGAACGGTCTTGGCAGCTTAAAGAACCGCGCAAGCAATCTCCGCGGTGAGTTCGAGATAACGTCGCAGCCGGGTAAAGGAACATCGGTGAGGTTTTCAGGGAGGCTATGAGGGGCGGAAATTCTCTATTCCCGCAAATGCGTGATTGCGGGCGACCGGCCGTTCGGATATATTGAGCTTATGTCTGAGAACCCCCCCTACCCCGCGGACCACACGGTTTATGTCTGGCTGGTTGAGGACAACGAACGGTTCAGGAATAACATTAGAGATCTCGTCAATGAAACCGCAGGGTTGGCGTGCAGCCTGGCAGTCTCGTCATGCGAGGAGGCGCTGGCAGGCCTCTCATCCGAGGCGGCGCCCGATATCCTCCTGATGGACATCGGCCTGCCGGGGCTGGACGGCATCGAAGGGATACGTCAGGTAAAATCCATCGCACCCTCCATTCAGGTCATCATGCTGACCGTCTTTGATGACAGCGACAAGATCTTTCAGGCGATTTGCGCCGGCGCCTCGGGTTATCTTCTCAAGAGTGCGCCGCCCGACGAGATCATCCGGTCGCTGACGGACATTCTCGAAGGAGGGGCCCCGATCAACGCTCAGATTGCGCGCAAGCTGTTGGATATGTTCGCAGCCATGGGAGCGCCCAAGGGGAACTACGAAATCACGAACGCAGAAAAAGAGATTCTCCACCGGCTTGTCGAGGGGAACCCGAAGAAGCAGATTGCACACGACCTCGGGGTCAGTTTCCATACCGTTGATACCCACCTCAGAAACATCTATACAAAGCTTCATGTCCACAGCAGAAGCGAAGCCGTGGCAAAGGCGCTGAAGGAGAGATTGCTCTGACGTAATCCACACAAAGACCCCTCTCACCGCCCACGCAGGATTCCCTGCCGGCATTACTTTTGCAATGTGTTTTGCAAATGCCCGTGATGCCTTCACCCTCTCCAGTTTTCTGAGTAATCTCCGGATCTCGCGGGGAGGCGGCGCAAATAATTATTCGCTTTGGCCGGCACAGACCCGCCTCACGCTCATCTCATGAGCAGGAATTTCTTTGTTTCTACAAAGGCTCCCGCAGCGAGTCGATAGAAGTAGACCCCGCTCGATAGGTTGCCCGCATTGAAGGTCGCTTGATGTTGTCCTGGGCCGATTTGAGCCTCCACGAGGACTTTGACTTCGCGCCCAAGCACATCGTAAATCGATAGCCTGACGTGTGAGGCTCTCGGCAGCTCGTACCGGATCGTTGTGCTCGGATTGAAGGGATTGGGATAATTCTGGTACAGCGTGTAGCTCTTCGGGAGGGGGCCCCCGTCGTGCACGCCGGAACTCACCGTGTCGAGGCGGTTGCTCAACGTGTTTGTCCGCACCGGCGCATTGAAATCAAAATACACCGAGGCGGAATTCTTCACGACCGTTCCGATCGGCACGCCCGAATCGGGGCGGATCGAGTACCAGAAGTATCCATGGCTCTCGGATTCGTTGTGCAGGCTGTCGACGAGGTTGATGTCGCTGAACGTCCACTCGAGCTCGCGCCCATTCATGATCTGGAACGAGTACGGATGGCTGGCCGCCCCGAGTGCGAGCGTGTTGGGATCGAGGTTGCTGTCCAGCGTGTCGAGCACGACGATATTGAACGCCGTATCGTTCCCCACATTCTGGAATCTTACCTTGTAGGTGAGCGTATCGGTCGGGCGCACGACGTGATCCGAGCCGGCCCCTTCCGGAGAAACCGCCTTATCGTTGGGATCGAACGAGCCTGAAACGCGCTGGGTCTCGCTCGAGGTGTTATTTGCCTGATATGCGTCGCCGATGATCGGCTCTATCTTCGCGGAGCCCGCGAGATTTGTTCCGATCGGCGTGGTGGGAGGGATCTGGACCGTAACGCCGAGTGACCCACCCGCCAACGGAGCGAGTAAGCCGACGTTCCAGGTAATTGTGTGTGTCGGCGCGTCGAATACCCCTGACGGGGAGCTCGATTGGTACACAACCTCGGGGGGCAGCGTAAATGTCACGACTCCCGTAACACCCACCGATCCCTTGTTAGAATAGGCAATCGAGTAGTGCTTGGTAAATCCGGGACGGGCGGTGCCCGCGGAGAGGTCAACGCTCAGATCCTGAACGTTGGGGATCATGCGGTTTCCGAAATTATACCCGGTGAGGGAGTCGCCGCCGGCTACGACAATATTCGTGTACTCGCCGCCCGCCGGGCATGTCTGCTGCCAGTTCCGCTGGTTCACCTCGGCGAGCATGTAGGTGCCTGCGGGAACGTTGTTGAACATGTATGCGCCGTTCCGATCGGTGTAACCATACCAGCCGAGCGGCTTGATGATGACGAACCATCCCGGAAGACCGCTCTCCCCGACATCGCGCACGCAGTTGCCGTTGACGTCGTTGAACTTGACCCCGCTGATCGACCCGAAGTTGGGGTAATTTCCGAAATCCACGCCTGTGACGTGCGAGCCGCTCGTAATCGCGAAGTTCCCGGGGTTGGGGGTTGTCTGAACCCATCCGGGCTTTGGCACCTCCCGAACGGTGTATGTACCCGGAAGCAGCGGCGCAAGCGAATATCTCCCGCGGTTGTCCGAGAGTACGCAGAGAGGATTCGACGCGGATATCGAATCGCCGAGGGTGACGGCGATGCTCTGAATGGTCGCCACAATGTCTCCGGTCGAAACATTGTTCAGGACGATTCCGCCGCCTCCGGTGTACGATGTCCCGGTGCCCAGCGGAATGCCTGCGACGTTTCCTTTAAGATGAATAGGCGCGACATGATTTGTATGCTTGAAGACAGTCTGGGTATAATAATTGCGGAAATCCACCTCCGTGAAGAGATCGAAGAAGCTCGCGGCCGGGAACGTAGTGCCGTTACCGGATATCCGGCCGAACGAGCGCGCGCCCGCGGGGGGTACCCTGAGCGACACCAGCACGTCCAGAAAGTCTCCCGCAAGATGAATGGGCTGAACCGAGTGAAGGGTGAGGCCGATCAATTCGGTCGGGATGAGGTTTCCGGCAGGGACATAATCGCCGCGGCAATCGACGAAGATTCCGTCGAATTTCACCTGCTGCGTGCCGATGCCCGGGAAGTCGAGCGACATCGTGACGGCAACACGGTCGAGATCGAACTGCCGCGGGTGCTGCTGAGGCACGAGACAGATATTCCAGTACAGATATCCGTTTTCGCTCGGATCTTTGACGCCGTTGTTGTTCTTATCGGCAAACTTCTGGCCGTCGATCGCGCCCGGGACGAAATTCCCGAAGTTTACATTCGATACCGTCTGATTGCCCACCGCGACCCTGTAATAGGGCTCGCCTCCTGTCTGAATCCAATTCGCCTGCGGAGCTTCCTCCACCCGGTACGTGTCGGGAGCGACGTTCGTGAACGAATAATTGCCGCCCGTATCCGTCAGTGTCTTGAGCGTGTCATGCGCCGAAGAGATGGCATAAATTTGCCATCCGGCAAGGGCTTCTTCCGAAACGTCCTTGACGCCGTTGCCGTTCCGGTCGTGCCACTTCATGCCCTGGATGGAACCGGCACTCGTCACGGAATCATCATTAATGATTGTGCAAATCCCGGTGCTGTCGGAGAAGACCGCATTCGCCGGATTGTGGAGATTGACAAAAAGAGATTCGTTCGGCTCAACGACGGTGTCCCCATAAATCAGGACGGTATCGTTTCTGGTCGTCGTTCCGGGCGGGAATGTGAGAGTCCCGGATTTGGCGATATAATCGCTTCCCGCCGTCGCAGATCCGTCCGCTGTCGAGTAATTCACGCTGACAGTTTGACCGCTTGCAGCGGAGAGGCTGACAACGAAGATGGCATTCGTCGTCCCGCTGTTTCCTTCGAGCACGCTGACATTGTTAATTGCAATAGTCGGCCGTGCATCATCGTTAAGAATCGTACCAAGCGCCTGGCTGTCGACAAGCGTCGCATTCGTCGGCAAGGAGAGGTTGACGAAAAACGTTTCATCCGGTTCATTAAGCAAATCGCCGCTCACCGATATCGTGTCATTCTTCGTGACCGTCCCGGCCGGGAAAGTGATCGTTCCCGATTTGGAGATATAATCGCTTCCGGCCGTCGCAGAACCGTCGGCAGTCGCGATACCCGGCTGCGAATCGTCGTTGAGGATCGTGCAAACTCCCTGGCTGTCGGCCAAGCTTGCATTCGTGGGAGTGGAGAGGTTCAGGAAAAACGTCTCATCCGGTTCGTTGAGCGTGTCACCGCTGATCAGAATTGTGTCTTTCTGGGTCAGCGTTCCGGGAGGGAAGGTCAGCGTGCCGGATTTTGCGGTATAATCGCTTCCCGCCGTGGCTGTCCCGTTGGCGGTGGCAAAGTGCACGGTCACCGTCTGACTCGTTGTATCGGATAACGTAGCGGTGAAAATCGCATTCGTCGTACCGCTATTCCCCTCGGGCTGGCTTATATTGTTGACCGAGATCGTTGGGACCGCGGCCGGTGCATACCGTTCATCCGCGCCGATATCTGTTTTTGGGGGATGCCGCAGTTCCCCGTCGATGTCATCGGGTACCTTGCTTGTCAGTGCCGTCGCAAGACTGTCCAGCGCGGAAGTATTCCTGTGAAGGTCCGCGGTCGAAACGAATCCGGGGCTTGTCGAGACCGAATGAGCGTCCTTGCCGCTCGCTGTCTTAAGGGCAGCCAGATTCGCGCGGTCGGCCGTCCAGTATGCGAGATCATTATAATCAGACGTTCCGATAGCCGTCGTACTCCCCACGTAGTAGGCGTGGCCGCCTCCCGGGTTTGCGAAGATATTATCCACCACGTTGATCGTGCTGCCTCCCCCTTCCAGGTCGAAGGCGCGCGTGTAGGTATAGGTGCTGGTAATATTAACACTGTTGTAATAGACATCCTGATTGTTCGATCCATACAGAGTGATCCCGTAAGCGGTGCTCGTTCCCCCGATTCCGACGAAATTATTGGCGACAAGGCCGTGCGACGCCAGCGCCCCATTGCAGGCATAGAGATAAATTCCATAGCCGCCGCCCACTGTCACCCTATTCTTGAGAACCTGAAGCGCATTATAGCAGTTCTGGAGATAGATGGGGTAGCTACTCGCGCCGGTGATTGTGTTTCCGTTCACCTTCGGCGCATCGTGAAAGATGAGATAGACCGCCGAATAATACTGATTGGAGAAGGCATTGCCGGAAATCTGCGTGCCGGAGGAAAGGGCCGTGGTACTGATGCCGAAGAGGTACATCGCCGCGTATCCGCCGTTGAACGTGTTACCGGTGAACATGCGGCTGGTGTAAAGCGAGCTCGCGGCATTGACAAGGGCCTGTGATTGATTGGACGTGCCGTTCACCGTTCCATTCAGGACACTATTCATCAGCCGAAAATCTTCCACCCCTCCGACCAGGTCGAATATCCGCGAGTACGGGGCCCCGCCAGTGGTGTTACTGGTGATTGTCATGTTCTGGAAACGGATGTAATCGGCGCCATCAAGCAGCACGACATAGTTGTCACTGGGACCGCCGGCGACATAGTGCAGGTTCACATCCCCCGAATTGCCCGATTGGGACTGGAATGTGATGGTGTTTGTGGCGCTGGCGCCCGGAGGAGCAAACAGTGTCACCTGCTCATTGTAGGTGCCGCTGAGGAGGTTGAATGTGACGCCGGCAGAAACGCCTTTGATCAAGAGGTCCGTGACAGCA
>VBOC01000159.1:2635-9067 GCA_005877655.1 Ignavibacteria bacterium | reverse complement strand
ATCTCGATGACCGGCTGCTGATTTTGAGCGTGAGAGCCCCCCATCCATTTGCCCTCGGCGGCGGCTTTACCTGGTATGAGATTGAGGAGGTCGGACGGCCTGAAGCGAAGATGTTCGCCGAGAGTTACCAGAAACTGACGCGTTTCCTCGAGGATGTCAAGAAGAGCTATCCCATCGACCAATCGAAAATTCTTCTGGGCGGGTTCAGCATGGGCTCGGTGATGTCGTACGCGATTGCCCTCACAATGCCCGACGCTGTGGCCGGGGTCGCCGCGAACAGCGGCTATATCCCCGAGGGAACCGACCTCAAGAGCCAGTGGAAGGAGCTGAAGGGCAAACCCTTCTTCATCGCCCACGGTGTTTACGATCCGATCATTCCTGTCTCTTTCGCGCGGCGGGCGAAGGAACTCCTGGAGCCCGCCCAGGCCGTCGTCACATACCGCGAGTACGATATGGGGCACCAGATTACCGAGGACAGTTTGAACGACATGATGCAGTGGTTCACAAAGCGCATCTGAAACGAGGGAAGTTAGATGCGCCGGCTGCCTGTCCTCATCCGTCGACGAAAGAATGATTCCCCTCCGGGATACCGTCCCCGCTAATACAATTCCGGTCGTCAACTATCTCCTCATCGGTTTGAACGGAGTGGTGTTTCTGTTCGAGCTCTCGCTCGGCCGGCATCTCGATACATTCATTCTTCACTACGGACTCGTGCCAGCCCGCTTTCTCGATCACCTGCACTCGGAGGGCCTCAGGGCCATCATCCCGGTGTTTACCTCGATGTTTCTTCACGGGGGGTGGTTGCATCTCGTGGGCAACATGCTCTTTCTGTATATTTTCGGCGACAATGTTGAGGACCGGTTCGGCCATTTCCGGTACCTTGTGTTCTACCTGGTCGCAGGTCTCGCCGCCGCTGCCACCCAGGTGCATTTCAATGCGGATTCCGGGATTCCGATGGTCGGGGCGAGCGGGGCGATTGCCGGAGTGCTCGGCGCGTACGTCTTCCTCTTTCCCACTGCGAGGGTGGTGACGCTTATTCCGATATTTTTCTTCTTTCAGATCGTGGAACTGCCGGCTCACCTTTTTCTCGGCATCTGGTTCTTCATGCAAATCGTCAGCGGCGTCCTTTCTCTCGGGATCGGCGGCGATGCAGGGGGGGTTGCCTGGTGGGCGCATGTCGGCGGATTTGCGGCGGGGGCGGCGTTGTTCCCATTCCTGCGGAAACCGCGCCTGGCATGACCGTATCGAAAAGCCAACCGATCGATGAGATTCTCAGCCATTGCATTCACTGCGGAATGTGCCTGCCGGTCTGCCCCACCTATGCGCTTACCTACAAGGAGCAGTCCTCTCCCCGGGGGCGGATCCGGCTGATCCGGTCGGTTCTGGATGGGAAGCTCGACCCAGGCGGCGAATTCGGCTATGAAATGAATTTTTGCCTCGACTGCCAGGCCTGCCAGACCGCATGCCCGGCAGGCGTTCAGTACGGGTCGCTTGTTGAAGACGCCCGGAGGCTGATCTACGAGCAAAAAAAAGAGCCGCTGCGCCTACGCCTCGTAAAGTGGATCGTCCTCAGAGGGGTGCTTAGATCCAAATGGCGGACGAAGCTGGCGGCCCGGCTGCTGAAGTTGGTGCTTTGAGGGATAAACATTCGATGCTTCCAAGAGTGCCAGACAAGTTTTTCGATGAAACGGTCCAGGAACTGCTCTCGCCCGCGGGCTCCTCCCGGGGAAGAGTCGCGCTCCTCACGGGATGCGTCATGAATGTGGTATTTCCCGAGATCCACCGGGACGTTGTCGACGTCTTGTTGAGAAACGGCTTTGAAGTCGTTATCCCGAAGGGACAGGGCTGCTGCGGTTCCCTGCACGGTCATAACGGGGATGTCCGAACAGCCCGGGCGCTCGCACGGAGAATTATCGACGCATTCGATGGGCGACAGCTCGACGCAATTATTGTGGACTCCGCCGGATGCAGTGCATTCTTGAAGGAATACGGATCTCTGCTTCGGGATGAGCGCCACTATGCCCTCCGTGCCGAAAACCTTTCCAAAAGGACGAAGGATATCACGGAATTTCTCGCCGAGGTGGGCTACGTCGAGCCCCGGCATCCGGTTGCGAAGCGCGTCACCTATCACGAGGCCTGCCATCTCGTCCACACCCAGGCGATCTCCCGCCAGCCGCGGCGGATCGTGGCATCGATCCCCGGAATCGAGCTTGTCGAACTCCCCGAAGCGACGTGGTGTTGCGGAAGCGCCGGCATTTACAATATCGTGCACTTTGAGGATTCCATGGCACTCCTGGAAAGAAAAATGAGCCATATCGCATCGACGAAGGCCGAAATCGTTCTTACGGGGAACCCCGGCTGCCACCTTCAGATCGACTACGGCATCAGAAAATTCGGCCTCAAGGCGGAAGTCATGCATCCGGTGAGCCTTCTTCGGCGAGCCTACGAAGGGGCCTGATCGAGAATGGAAGCGGGCCGCCTATTTGGGTTCTTGACAGTGAGGGCGAATAGGGGTATATTTGGCAAAAAAATTAGGAACAGCTGATGCGGCATTGTCGTCCAATGTTTTTCTGTCTTCTTCTGTTCGCCCTTTTCGCCCCGGCCCGGGTCGCGGCGCAAGAGAATCTCCGGTCGGAATTATTCGGGGAAGTCGATCGGACACTCGACCGGGTAAAAGAGAAAAGCGCCGACCTCTACGCCCCTGCGAGTTTCAAGAAGGGGATGCAATACTATCAGGAGGGGGAGGAATTCTACAAGCGGGGGCGGAGTCTTGAAGACATTCGCGACAAGCTGAAGAACGCATCGGCCTACTTCGCAAAGGCACTGGATGAGTGCAAAGCCGCCGAACTGCTCTTCACCGGTGTGGCGGCTGCGCGCAACGACGCCAAGAGCGTCGGGGCTCCGAAATCTTTTCCCGAACTTTGGAACAAAGCGGAATTGCAATTTAACAAGGCGGCGCACTCGCTCGAGGATGGGAACGCCGAAGCCGCCAGGCGCGGAGCAGAAGAAGCACAGTCCACCTACCGGAGCGCCGAGCTCGAAGCGGTTAAATCCAATTATCTCTCCCCCGCCCGTGAGCTGCTCGCAAGGGCCGACGCGGAGGGGGTTCGGGACGTGGCTCCGAAAACTCTCGAGAAAGCCAGGCGTCTTGCGCTGCGTGTCGAAGATTTGCTGAAGCAAAATCGCCACGATGCCGACGAAGCGAGGCAGCTCGCTCAGGAAGCGAAATACGAGGCCGCTCACGCCCTCTATCTGTCCAGAACGATCCGCCAGCTCAAGAAGGAGGATAAGACTCTCGAAGATGTCCTGCTTGCTTCAGAGGCCCAGTTCGGACGGATCGAGAGCGTGCTTGGTTTGCAGGCTCACTTCGACAAGGGACTCGACAGCGCGGTCTCTGATGCCATCTCCGGTTTGAAGCAGCGCGATGCGACGGCGCTGAAGGATGCGGATCAGCTCCGCCAGTCGGGAGAGTCGATCAGAGAAAGGGAAACCGAGATTGAGAATCTCAAACAGCAGGTCTCCTCGATGGAGGGGCGGGTCGGCTCGCTGACGGAGTCGGAGAAAGGCCTTCAGCGAACATTGGGCTTGAAGCACCAGGAAGAGGAGACAGTCCGGCTAATCTCATCCATGTTCACGCGGGAAGAGGGGAACGTGCTCAGGGATGGCGATGATATTGTGATTCGCCTCTACGGCCTGAGCTTCCCGGTTGGCAAGAACACGATCGAAGCCGAGTACTACAGCCTGCTGACGAAGGTGCAGGACGCCATCAAGAGGTTTCCGAAGTGCAGCGTGACAATCGAAGGGCATACGGATTCGCAGGGAAGCGACGAACTCAACCAGACGTTATCGGAAAGCCGTGCGAAGGCCGTGGCCGAGTACCTGATGGCGAATATGGGCGTGGAACTCCCCATCAACCACCACGGATACGGCGAGAGCAGACCGGTCGCGAGCAACGACACCCCCGATGGCAGGGCAAAGAACAGGCGAATCGACGTCGTGATCGCACCGCGATGGTCGTCGGAAAAGAAGTGATGAACCGGGCTACGGCAAAGTCGCAGGGCATTTTTATGAAGGGCACACCATGGAAAGGCTGATTCGAGAAATCCCCGGCCGCGATCGTTCGACGCCCGCCGGCTTCGATCGAAGGAAGTTTCTGACGATGGTCGGGAAGGGGGTCGGGCTTGCCACAATGTCGACAACAACATTGGCGGCCCTGCTCAATAATGTCCACGCCGCGGCCCGGCGGGTAGAACATCTGACGCCCGACCAGGCCGCCTCCAACGAGGATTTCTGGCTCGATATTCAACAGGCTTTTTCGGTCACGAGGGGGATCACCAATCTCAACAATGGCGGCGTCTCCCCGTCCCCGCGCATCGTAACGGAAGCCCTCGTCCGGTACATCTGGGAGCAGGAAGATGCAACTGCCTACACGATGTGGCAGATCCTCGAGCCGCAGTGTGAAACGATACGCACGGGGCTTGCCGAAATCTTCGGCTGCGACCGCGAGGAAATTGCAATCACGAGGAATGCCTCCGAATCCCTCGAGATTTTGCTCACAGGGATGGATTTCAAATCTGGGGATGAGATCCTGACGACCACACAGGACTATCCGCGCATGCTCACGACGCTCCGCCAACGGGAAACGCGCGAGGGACTGGTCTTAAAACTCATCCAGGTCCCGATCGCGCCGAAGAATCTCGATTCGATTGTCGGTGCGTTTGAAAAAGGCATCACGAACAGGACCCGGCTGGTCCTCATGTCCCATGTGATCAACATTACGGGCCAGATTACGCCGGTAAAGGCAGTCTGCGAGCTCGCGCGCTCCAAGGGAATCGAGGTTATCGTCGATGGGGCGCACTCCTTCGGGCATTTTGCATTCAAGCACGAAAATTTGCAGTGCGACTACTTCGGCACAAGCCTTCACAAGTGGCTCTTCGCTCCCAAAGGCACAGGCCTGCTCTTTGTGAAGCGTGATAAAATCGAAAAGCTCTGGCCGCTCATGGCGGCAGAGAAGAAACAGGCGGCGGATATCCGTAAGTTCGAAGAGATCGGGACCCACTCCGCCGCCCCGAGGCTCGCCATCGGCGAAGCGATCCTTTTTCACAACGGCATAGGGGCAGAGCGAAAGGAAGCCCGCCTTCGATATTTGTCGCGGTACTGGATGAACCGTTTGAAGGACTTGCCGAACGTTCGTTTCCACACCTCGTTCGATGCGAATCAATCGTGCGGCATCGCGAACATCGAGATTGTGGGGATCGACCCGGCGGCCATCGGCGCCTACCTGATGGACAAACACAAGATTTTCACGACACCCATCATCCACGACGAATTCAAGGGAATTCGGATCACGCCGAGTCTCTATACCACGCTCCAGGAACTCGACCGGTTTTGCGACGTGATGGCATCGATCGCGAAGCAGGGATTGCCCAAGGGTTGATGCGATGCGCGGGCGTCTGCGCCCGTTCCTGGCCGCGATTTTCGTAGTATGGAATCTCGCGCACGCTCAGGAGCCGATGGAGTATCGGCCTGCGGACTCATCGCTCAGCGGTCCGCTCATCTCCGCCCAGACGGGGATGGAAACGGCCTGGGATATTCCGAAGAGCCCGTTGACCGGCTCCTTACCCCGCGATCAACATCTTGCCCGCCAAATTCTTCTCGGCTATCGGATCTTCAAGAATACTCCCCAGGAAGCCCGGCGATTCACGGGGAACAAGTTGTCGTGCAACAACTGTCACCTCAATGCGGGGCAGAGGGAGAAGGCAATGCCCCTCGTGGGGGTAGCGGGTGTGTTTCCGGAGTATAACAAGCGCGCGGGCCGGCTGTTCTCCCTCGAAGATCGCATTGTCGGCTGTTTTCTCCGGAGTGAACATGCGCTGGGAGCGAAAGGTCAGAGAAGCGCGAAGCCCGTCTTCACCGGAGATGAATCTATCGTTCCCACCACATCGCACGAGGTGCTCGCCCTCGCTGCGTACATTTCGTGGATTTCGTCCGGCCATCAACTCGGCTCCGCAATCTCATGGAGGGGGCAGAACACCATCCCTCCTGAAAAGATCATTCCCCTCTCAAAGCTGAAGCCAAAACTTGGCGAAGGAATCTATAAAGAGAAGTGTGTTACGTGCCACGCGTTGGATGGGCAGGGGGTGGCGATTGGCGATAAGAAGCCGGGTCCGTTGTGGGGCCCGAACTCGTGGAACGATGGGGCAGGCGCTGCGAGAGTTTACACGCTTGCAGGAATGATTCTTTACATGATGCCCTATCTGGACCCGGGCGGGCTGACCGAGGAGGAAGCCCAGCAGCTCGCGGCTTATATCAATTCAAAGCCCCGTCCCCTGTTCCCGTTCAAGCACAAAGACTACGCCAGGGAGGAGATCCCCCCCGATGCAGTGTATTATAAAAAAAGAGGTCCGGGAGAATAAATTCGGGGAGGTGGAA
>VBOC01000159.1:0-2558 GCA_005877655.1 Ignavibacteria bacterium | reverse complement strand
CGGCTTCCTGCGTCCGGTTCACCGCGTACACACCGGAGGGCAGAATTTGTATCCCGGGCAAGAGACCCGAGACCCAATCCTTCTTGCATTCAGCGGGATCCATTTTCATGTTCTTCGCGACAATCCCGCTGTAAACCGTCAGAGCCACGTCGCACACCCCGATGAGCACGCCGCTCTTCTGAAGCTCTTCAATTGACATATCCGGGAGGAGAAGTTCGCCCGCCTTCGGCTGGAACCATTGATTGCGGATGGCCGGTGCGTTGGTCGCCTTGTCGGTCACTTTGAAGACCTCGCCAAATTTGTACTTCGACCAGAGATCGTGCGTCATGGCCGCCGGGATTCCGTCGTGCCTGAGAACAATCACCGCATTGACATCGGCCTCCGGTACTCCAGACTGCTTGTTCGACATGAGGAACACTCGCGCCCAGGCGAAGGGAAAACCGCCGTTCAGCCCCGGTGCGTCAAACACCTGTTTGTGTTTTCCTTTGATCTTTCCCACCCATCCTTCGAACGAATCATCGGATGCGGGAGAGAAGGCGGGAGGCATTGAAGCGAGCCCCCGGGGTGCGGATTTTCCGAGCCAGGAGAGACCGAGTATGGAGACGGCCCCTGCCGCGACTGTTCCGAGGAATCCTCGACGACCTGTGCTGTGAACCTGACCGGGCATAATTGATACTCCTTTCTTGGAAGATAAGCGTTGATCGGATTGAGGGGAATTCGACGCAAAAGGTAATGAATTGACCTGAGGAATGCAACACGCGGGCCGGCCGGCCGGGTGGTGCCAAATTCGCGGATTTGACGAACCGATCGGAATTAGACCGGGAATAACGCGCATCCCGGCCGGATTTGTGTTGATTCTTTTCCGCGGGTTGCGTATCTTGTCTTGCCACCTATTCGAGGAAAAATCCACCATGAAAGAAGTTTTGGCGTTCTTCGCCATTACGCTCATTTCCACGGCCTTGAACGGATGTGACCGTGAAACCGTCGTATCACCGCAAGGTGTGGAGAGCGGATTTTCGAGCGAAGGTCTTCATACCTTCGTTCTTACATCGGCACACGATACCCGTCTGCCATCGCCGGGCCTCGAAGGGAGGGAGGCGACCGTTCGTGACCGCGCGATCGCCGTTGGCGCTGACGGCGGGCACTCCGATAATCCTCACCTTCAGCCGGGAACCGATCCCTCGTTATTCTGGAATAGGGTCGCGACGGCATCCGGTCTAACAGCAAAACTTCCTCCGCCTCTTCTTGCCCGGGCCTATGCCCTCGTGCACATCGCGATCTATGACGCGCTCGCGGCATCGGAGCGCGGGGATCGAGGAGACCTGTCATCGCGGGCAATTGCTGCGGGCGCGGCATCGACCGTGCTCGATTATTTGTTTCCGGCAGACTCCGCGCACTTAGACTCGGCCGCACAAGCGCAGCTGGCAGGAGAGCGCCGACGCGACGGCAGGCGTATTCTCCGGAGCTGGGTGCTGGGAGAGAGCGTCGGACAAATCGCCGTAACCCACGCTCAGCACGACGGCCATGACGCCGTTTTCACAGGACCGATGCCGACCGGCCCGGGAATATGGACCGGGGTAAATCCCGTCCTCCCGATGTGCGGGACGTGGCAGACATGGATCTGCAGTTCCGGCAGCGAATTTCAACCGGAGCCGCCGTTTGCATTCGGGTCGGCGCAAGATTCCTCAGATCTTCAAGCTGTTTATCAGGCTTCACTCAATCGGACGGCGGAGCAGGTTGCGATCGTGCACAAGTGGGCTGATCAACCGCCTCCTGCCATCTGGAATAACCTTCTCAATGATCGAATCGCAATGAGCGAGCGAAGCGCGCTTCGAGCGGCTCGGGCGTATGCCTTTCTCAATGCCGCGATGTACGACGCGTTCGTCTGTTGCTGGCAAACAAAGTACACGTACTGGACGGCCCGTCCGTTTCAGCGAATCCCGGGTCTGAGAACGGTTATCCCGACGCCAAATTTTCCAAGCTATACGTCGCGCCATTCTACAATTTCAGGCGCCGCAGCGTGGGTCATGGGCGAAGTCTTTTCCGCAGAGAAGGATTTCTTCGCGGCACAGGCGCGCGAGGCAGCGATATCACGGCTTTGGGGCGGCATTCACTACCCACGCGATAACGACCAGGGTTTGGCTGTGGGAGAGCGCATCGGTCAGAGAGTCGTTCGCGTGATGCGGAAGGACCATGATCGGTTGGTACTCATCTCAAATTGATCGCGATTCCAGCGAGACGGCGAAGCAAAAAGGAGCGAGCGATCGCTCCTTTTTCGTTGTGGCCATCTGATTGCTTTTCCTGACTTCAACCGCTATCTAAATAGTATGCAGCCCGCTATTGTCGTGCACCACCATGAAATAACCCTCAAGGGGGAGAATCGCCGGCTTTTTGAGCGCCAGCTCATGAAAAATGTGCGGAATTCCCTCTCCGGCCTCGTTCCGGCGTCGTCTATCCATGGCGGCTACGGACGGTTCATCGTTGAATTAGGCGCCGATGAAGCCGCCTCGCGCGTCGAAGCGCGTCTGGGAACGCTCTTCGGCATCTCGAATATTTGT
>VBOC01000158.1 GCA_005877655.1 Ignavibacteria bacterium | reverse complement strand
TCGAATTTTGATTCCGACGTCGAGTCGTTCACCTGGTCCGCCGACGGCAAGACGCTCTATTTCGAGGCCGAAGAGAAGGCGAACAAGCCGGTTTGGTCGGTCCCCGTCACCGGTGAAGAGGTGAAGAAGCTTGTTGATGACGCAGTGAACAGCGATGTCAGCGTATCTGCAGGCGGGAAAACGATGGTGTTCTCCCACCAGTCACTCACACACCCCGTTGAGGTTTTTTCATCCTCGGCCAGCGGTAAAGGCATGAAGCAACTTACGCACGTGAATGACGCCCTCATTTCGCAATTGACATTCACCCAACCCGAAAACGTCTCGTTCACCGGCGCCAACGGAGCCAATGTCCAGATGTGGATCATTAAGCCCCCGATGTTTGCCTCAGGAGGAGCAGCGAGCCGGGGGAACGCGGCCAACGGCGCGGCCGCTACCGGGACAATGAAATATCCGCTCGTATTTTGGGTGCACGGCGGACCGCAGGGCGCGTTCCTGAACTCCTGGTCGTACCGATGGAATTCCGAAGTTTGGGCCGCTCAAGGATATGTCCTCGCTCTCCCGAACCCTCGCGGAAGCACGGGCTTCGGCCAGAAATTTGTGGACGAGATCAGCCGTGACTGGGGCGGCAAAGTCTACGTCGACCTCATGAACGGACTTGACTACATGACCCGTCTCCCGTACATCGACACGATCCGCATGGCGTCTGCGGGCGCTTCGTTTGGAGGCTATATGATGAATTGGTTCCAGGGTCACACGGACAGATTCAAGGCTCTTGTCACGCACGACGGCGTCTACAATTTTTACAACATGTACGGCTCGACCGAAGAGGTCTGGTTCGATGAATGGGAGCACGGGATTCCCTGGGAAACGCCGGACTTTGATAAATTCTCTCCGCACAAATACGCCGCAAACTTCAAGACCCCCAATCTTGTCATCCACAATGAGCTCGACTTCCGGGTTCCGCTCGATGAGGGCATCAGCCTTTTCACAACGCTTCAGCGGAAGGGAATCCCGTCGAAGTGGCTCTATTTCCCGGATGAGGGGCACTGGGTTCTCAAGCCTCAGAACAGTGAATTATGGCACAAAACGATTTTCGAATGGCTTGCGGGCTACCTCAACCCGGAACGCCCTCAAAAGGCCGGCTCTCAATAGCTCCTTCGACACGAAGGATGCGAAGCGTTTGTACTTTCCTGGGGAGTCAGGTGTGAAATTGGTGGCCGTTTATGCGGTGTTCTCTGATACCACACTCGCAGGCAAGGTTACGCTCGTCGCGATTATGTCATCGGTCGCCGTTGTGTCGCTCCTGTATTATGTCGGCAGTCGGATAACATGGTAATAGCCCAGCGGAACAAATCGAGCTTGAGGTGCCAGTGACGATAAGCAGCGATCAGGAATGAAATTTGTAGAAAAACTGAGACGCATACAGCGCAAGAACAACTCGTTGTTGTGCATTGGGCTCGACACCGATGTCCTGAAGGTCCCCGAGTTTCTCTACGCCTACGGCGATCCGCAGTTTGAGTTCAACCGGCGGATCATTGACGCCACGAGGGATATCGTCTGCGCCTACAAGATGAACGACGCCTTCTATGAATCGGCCGGCGAACACGGCTGGTATACGGTGCATCAGACGCTGGCGCGAATCCCCGAAGAGATTGTTACGATCGGAGACGGCAAACGGGGCGACATCCCCACATCGGCCGAGCGCCAGGCGATGCTTTTGTGCGAAGACTGGGAGTTCTCCGGAACGACGGTCAGTCCCTACATGGGAAGGGATTCGGTCGAGCCCTTTATCCGGCGGGAAGACCAGTGCGCTTTTGTCCTGGCGTTGACATCGAATAAGGGAGCCAAGGATTTCCAATACGCAAAAGTTAAGGGAAGGCCTCTGTACGAGCATGTCGTCACCACCGCGAGAAAATGGAACTCGAAAAAGAATATCGGCCTGGTCGTCGGCGCGAACCGGCCTTCGGAATTAAAGCGCATCCGCTCGCTTGCTCCCGACCTTCCCATTCTGGTCCCGGGTATCGGTGCTCAAAAGGGAAATCTCGAAGCCGCTGTCCGATACGGCAGCGACAAGCGGGGAGAGCTCGTCATTATTAACATCGGTCGAGGCATCATCTACGCATCGGATGGAAAAGATTTCGCGCAAAAAGCCCGCGAGGCCGCATTATCATATCGTGAAAAGATGAACCGATACCGAAACTAGTACTTGTAAGGATCCCGTCGACCTGATTACCGGTTGACAGGATCAGATTGCCGGAGAAACCGTTCGCCGGTTCGTCCGACAATCGACAACTTCCAATCCAACCTGTACGCGCGACGAGGGAGGCAACCATGTCGTCGAGATCAAAACCGCTCGCCATTTCCGAGCAATTCATACGGCAGCTCTGGAAGAACCAACGCTTCACGTCCTCGAATCTGAAGACCGTCGACGGAAAACCGATTGAAATTCTTTTTCCCGGTACGCAAAATCAGGACGGCGGACCCGACTTCACCGGGGCGCGGATCCGGATCGGTTCGGTTCTGTACACAGGAGACGTCGAGATCCACCGGCGGTACGGCGAATGGCGGGCGCATCATCACAACCGCGACCCGAAGTATAATTCGGTCATCCTACATGTAGTACTCCGGGGGAAACCCAATCTTCCCCGACCGCTGACAAATAGCCAACGACCGATTCCCGTCCTGGCGATCGGGGAATATCTGCACCCTTCCAAGCGTTCGACCTGGCGGGCAATAATCCTTGAGGAACGCGCGGCTCGCCTGGCAAGGATCAAGTGTTTTGGCCGGAACAACTTTGTGGACTCCGATGTCGTGCGGTCGTGGTTGAACAAGCTTGCATCGGAGCGGATCGAACTGAAGATCCGTCGCTTCGAGGAACGACTCAGAGAGCTGACCGACGAAGAGTATCTTCGCCTGCGAGAGTCCCCCTCCCAATACGGCGAAATTCCGTTCGGCGTAAATCCGGAAGAACTTCCTCCGCCGGCGCGCGAGCACAGCCCGCACCGCTACGGCGGACTCCAGACCTGGGAACAGCTCGCCTATGAGGGGATTATGGCGGCACTCGGATATGATAAGAACCAGGAACCATTCCACCGTCTCGCAAGCAATCTGACCTTGCGGCTGATCGCAGAATACTTCTCGCCGGCTTCTCCGGGTGATCCCTGCACGAAACTTGAAGCCGCGCTGTTCTCGATCGCCGGACTGCTTCATGAGCTTCCGGAGCCGGGGGACAAAGAGAGCAAGAGGCACATGAAAATGCTCCGGAACGTGTGGATGCTCTGCAGGCCATACTACAAGGGCGAGATGCTCAACGCGGCAGACTGGCAATTCCTCCGCCTTCGCCCGGAAAACTTTCCGACCATCAGGCTCGCAGGCGCTGCACGCCTTGTTCCCAAACTAGTGCGTAAGAGCTTCTTCAAGTATGCAGTCCAGATCATCAAAGGCGATATCCTGAGTGTGAGGGAACGATATGTGATTCTCGAATCTTTTCTCACGATTCCTTCGGAGGGGTTTTGGTCGGCTCATTACCGGTTCGGAGAGAAGGCGAAAAAGGAGGTTAAAACGTTGATCGGCGCAAGCCGCGCGGCGGAGATTATCTTGAACGCCCTCCTGCCGATTTGCCTGCTCTATGCAAGACTCTTCAAGGACGGAGCGTTGCGGGATGGAGCGCTCGCGATGATCGCGGAATGCCCCCCGGCTGGAGACTATGTGGTAACCGGAATTATCGAGCGCCAGCTAATCAAAAAGCGTTTCAATCTGGATTCCGCGATGCTTCACCAGGGAGCCCTACAACTCTACAAGTTTTACTGTGTGGAGGAGCGGTGTTCGGAGTGTGCGGTGGGAAAAATAGTTTTCAAGCCCTGACCGGGGAGCGAGGATCACTGATTCACGTTTTCCTTCTCAAGCTGATCGAAGTATTTCCTGATCAGCTCCTCGTAGTCCTTCGAGTACCTTCCCTCGAGGACCTTCAGAAGCTCATCCCGGAGTTTGTTCTTGCCCTCCTGCGTTGTGAGGTCGATCTCCTGGGGGCTTGCGCTGCGAATGTCCTTGCCCGATTGGGCGACGCGACGCTTCTCATAATCACGCTCGCGCATCGAGCGCTGAGAATCAAGCAACCGGGACCGGATATGATCCTGTTTTTTCACCGTGTTCGGGTTGACATTCCCCTGCTGGAGGTCGGTCTGGACCTCCTGCATCTCGGCGGCGATCCGGTCGAGATCTCCGAGCAGCTTGCTGTATTCACCCGCATCTTTTGCCTCCTGAGCTAACTGCTCCAGCGATTTTTGCACAGATCCCTGTTCACCCTCTCCCTGGCCCTCCCCCATCCCCATCGCCTTTTGCGTTCCCTCACCGATCGATCCTTCCATCCCCGCCATCTGTCCCAATCGCCCCATCAGTCCCGCCATGCCCATTCCCCAGCCGCCCTGAAGTCCGCTCAGCGCGTTTTGCATCATCATGGCGGCCTTGTTCATTGAACCCATCGCCTCGCCCTGCTTCTCGGACGAACCGCCGGGATTGCGGGACTCCATGCTCTCCATTGCCCCGGCCATTTCCTTCAACGCGTCGCCGATCTGCTTTCCCATTTCGGGACTGACCGCGAACGTTTTCTTGGCAAGCTCTGCCAGATTATTGGCGACATTTCCCAGATCGTTCTGCATTTCGTTCTGACGTTGTGCACCCTCGCGGAAGCGCTGGGAGTTCGGATCCATCCCTTTCGTTTCATCCTTCAGCGATTCCTCCCGCTGCGAGAGCTCCAGAAGGTTCTGGAGCTGCCGCTTCATTTCTTTAACGATTTGCTTCTGTTGCTTGTCCTGGAGAGATTTCTGAACCTGCTCCATCTGCTGTTGAAAATCCGACAACGCCTCTTCGCTCTGCTGCTGACCCTGTTGGGCGCTCTTCATGTCGCCTGACTGCATCTGCCCGGCGGACTTCTGCATCTTCTGCCCCACCTGGCTCTGCTGTAATCGCTGCTGCGCTTTCTTCATCTCGTCAAGCGGCATTTCCTTCGGGAATTCCTCCATCTTTTTGGCGAGATCCGATGCCTGCTTTTCCAGAGATTCCGCCTGTTTCTGCAAATCCTGTTGCCGCTTTGAGAGCTCGTCGCGCTTCTTTTTATCCGACGGATTGGCGTTCGCCGTCTGATTCTTCACGTCCTCCTGCTGCTTCCGCAGTTCCTCCGTGCGTTTGATCAATTCATCGATCTTTTGCTCGATGTGGATGCGCTTCAATAGCTCCAGCGTGCGCTCGAGGCTCTGGCGGAATTGCTCCTCGGACATTTTCAGCTTGTCCATTTGCTGTTTCATCTGCTCGGGAGAGAGCTGCTTCATCGATTCCTGAAGCTTCTTAAGCGCCTCCTGAAGCTCCGGCGACTTTAATTGGTCCATCAGTTTCTGCAGCTCCGCGTACTTCTCCAGCGTTTCGTTTGAAAGGAGTTTGTTGTCCTCCATCTTTTTCATCATCTCGTCGAGCTTCTTCGTGGATTCTTCCAGCTTTTTCTTCATTGCATCGTAGCGCTGGAGCATATCCTCCGCTTTTTTCTGCTGCTGCCAATCGGCCTTGTCGCGATTCTTCTTCATCTCCCGCTGTAAGTCCTCGATATCGCGCTTCAATTCCTGCGACTCTTTAGCAAGGCGCTGCATCGACTCCGCCGATTGGTCGTATGTTTGGGAGACATCCGAGAATACTTCCTCGAGGGAAGGAAGTCTCAGGACATACGTCTCGCTCCTGCCGGATTTCGGTCCGCTGACGTTGTCGTTGTCGAACACTTCGACAAAATACGAGACGGCGTCTTCGGGCACCAGATGGAGCCCCGAAACGTCCCAATGATTCCACAACTCCTGCGGGCTTTGATTCCCCTCCCGAAGAGGTATGTCGACAAACGTGAATTGTTCCGCAGGCTGCTCGTAACGAGATTGGGTGAGGCGGTAGGCCAGCCGCAACTTTGAGAATCCGAAATCGTCCTTGATGCGGATGAAAAGGTCGACCTTCATCTCCTGCGTCAGATCGAGATCTTTTCCGGGGGAAAGAATTTCGGCGATTGGATATTCGTCGGGAATCACCCTGACCGTAAATTCGACCGGATCGATATTGGAGAGTCCGTCGATGTCTTTCAGAAGAAGGTGATACGTCGCGTTCTTCTTCACGATAAACGATCCGTCGGCACTCGATCCGGCCCGCGCAAGTTTGAGCGAACTGCTGTCGCTGAAACTCAACGCCGCGTCCGAAAGCTCCTTGCTCGACGCTACCCGAAGGCTTACCTTCGTCCCGCGGTACGCGGTGATATCGCCGGCATTTTCTTCCAGCGCCCTGGATGGAAGACGAGTATAGGCCGGGGGAACGAGCTTCACGAGCAGCGAACGAATCAGCGGCCGGTCGACGACTTTGATGGTAAATTTATCGCTCGTGACATCTTCTGCGGAGGCAAAATATTCGGTCGACGATTTGATGTCTTGGATCTCGGTTTTAAAAACGCCACCGCGCAGTGAAACGGAACGGCTGTCAAATTCTATCTGCCCTTTTTGACGCGTGAGCAGTGAAATGTTCTGAAGGGGCTTCCCTTCCGTGCGAATCGTGATCGGAACGGTTTGTCCGCGCACCGCGTCGGTGTTTCCGGGTTCCACCAGAAACCGAACCGGCAGCGGCGAAGCGAACGAAACGTCGTAATGGACGACGCGATAGAGCGACCCCAGAAAACCCGATGGCGAAACAACCACGGTGAGAAGGAAAACACCGAACGCGAAGACCGCAACCTTTCCCATCTTCCGGACGGCGAAATCATGCACGGCATCAGTGAAACGGAGCGGCTCAATTTGCCGGTAGAGGTCGGAGAAGGAGGCGTCGATCAGGTCGACGGAGTAGTTCGATTTCAGGGCTTCGCGCTGCTCGTAGATTTGAATCGCATCGAGCAGGCGGTCGTGAATCTCCGGAAAGTATTTACCGACGGTCAGGGCAAGGGATGCGTTATCGGCAGACTTCAGGATCCCCGCCGCCCGCAGGAGCGGGCGCCCGACGAACCAGGCGATCGATCCCAGAATCCCGAATGCCGCACTCACGAAAAGGATTGCCCGGCCGACGATGCCGAACGCCAGAAGTTCCTCAAGAACGACCGCGGCAAGGAGGAACAATGTGACGAGCATGGACGCCGCAAGTATCCCGTAAACGAGGGAGAGGCGATTTTCCTTTTTCCGCACCGACCCGATGCGCCGGAGGATGTCGGAGTAGAACTTTGAGGTGTGGATGGCTTCCATGTCAGGGCTTAATGGGTTAACGCCCATGTCACGATATTCGTTCCGAATCGAAGGGCTTCTTCGCGCTTATCGGGAGGATCCCCGTGAACCTCCTCGTCGTTCCAACCGTCGCTCGGGTTGGATTCGTATGTATAATAGAGGACCAGCCGCCCGTTGTGAAAGAAGCCGAATCCCTGCGCGGGTTTTCCGTCGTGCTCATGCGTCTTTGGCGGACCGTGAGGAAATTCATACTGACAGTGATACAACCCGTATGAATAGGGAAGCTCGACAAGTTCCTGCCCGGGAAAGACCTTTTTTATCTCGCGGCGGAACGGCTTATCCATGCCGTAGTCGTCGTCCGCGTAAATAAATCCCCCGTTTTCCAGGTACGTTCTCAACCGCTTGATCTCCAGGTCGGTAAAGGTCATGTTTCCGTGCCCGGTCATGAAGATGAACGGGTAGGTGAAGAACTTGTCGCTTGAGATCTCG
>VBOC01000157.1:544-6395 GCA_005877655.1 Ignavibacteria bacterium | reverse complement strand
TATGATTATTCGCGCTTCAATTTAGTGATTTCCCCCAATAAGTCAAAGCGAACCCACCCTTAGATTTCGACCACCGTCTCGAGGATCCCGTCCGTCATCCTGAAGATGCGACTCGATTCCCGGGCAAATCGTTCATTGTGGGTCACGATCAGGAAGGTTTGCTTCTCGGTGCGGTTCAGCTCCCTCAAGAGTTCGTGCAGGTTCTGGCTCGAGACGGAATCGAGATTTCCGGTCGGTTCATCCGCGAACACAATCTGCGGATTATTCGCAAGCGCGCGGGCAACTGCCACCCGCTGCTGCTCCCCGCCGGACAACTCGGAGGGCCGGTGCCGGAGGCGGTCCTGCAAGCCGACTCTGTTGAGGAGTCGGGTCGCTCTCGCCGCCGCTTCACCGGTGCTCTTCGCCTGGATCATGATCGGGATCATAACATTCTCAAGAGCGCTAAACTCCGGGAGGAGATGATGGAATTGAAAAACGAATCCGACCGTACCCCCTCGAAGTCGCGCCAACTCCTCATCCCCGAGCGTCCCGATGTTCTTCTCCAGCCAGAACACTTCCCCCTCCGTCGGACGGTCGAGGCCTCCCAGGATATGGAGCAACGTACTCTTGCCGGAGCCGGAAGCCCCGACAACCGAGATGAATTCTCCCCCAAGAATCTCGAGATTGATTCCGCGCAGAACGTGAAGAGGAGGGCTCGACCCCCGGTCGATCGTAAAACTCTTCTGGATGTTCAGGCAGCGTACGAGAGGATCCATCTCGGAGCTACTCCCACCTCAGGGCTTCGGTCGGCACCAGCCCCGCGGCGCGGCGGGCCGGATAATAGGCCGCGAGAAACGACAAGCCCGTGGACGCCAGAGCGATCGCAAAAAAATCCGACCAGTGGATCTCCACGGGGATGGCGGGGATGATGTAAACGGTGGGGTCGAGGGGAAAGATCTGGTACCGGATCTGCAATCCGAGCACGCCGAGCCCGATGCAAATCCCCAGCACGGTGCCGGCCGCGCCGATCAGGAGTCCTTCGACCATGAACACACGGGTGATCCGGCGCGGGGTCATGCCCATCGCCTTCAGAACACCAATGTCGCGCCGTTTCTCAATCACCCCCATCGTGAGCGATCCCACCATATTGAACGTGGCAACGAGGATGATGAGACAGAGCAGGACATATGCCGACCACCGCTCGATTCGCATGACCGAATAGAGGCTCTGATGCAAGTCATACCACGTCGAAATCCCAGTGCCGGCGGGTAGTTCATGCATGAGCTTTTCCTTAACGCTCTCCGCATCATTGAAGTCGGAAAGGCGCAGCTCGATTCCGCTGAACGCACCCTCCATCTCGAATAGCCGCTGAGCCGCATCGATCGATACATAGGCGTAGCCGGCGTCGTAATCCTTGTTGTTTGACTCGAAGATCGCGCTGATCCGGAACTTCATCGTCTTGGGGGCTTCGAGACCTGATAGCGCGGACTGGAAGCCGGACGGACTGACAACGGCGATCTCATCGCCGACAACCGACGCGAGCCTGTCTGCAAGAGCCAGGCCGATGACGATTCCGTCGGTCCCGGTCGAATCGTGAAATGAAATCGATCCAAGAACTATTTTCTCCTTCAAACCGGATACCGCCGCGATCCGGTTTTCGTCGACCCCCCGGATGTAGACGACCTTGTTATACAAGCGCGCCACAAGCATTCCTTTGCCTGATATGAAAGGGGCGAATGCCTTGATTTCGGGATCATTTCGGAGCGCGCTCTGCATGGAGTCGATCTGCGTTTGATTGAAATTTCCCTCATTCTCGATCCGGATGTGCGGATCGAAACCCACCAGGACTGCGGTCACGACTGCATTGAAGCCATTAAAAACCGAGAGCGCAACCAGGAGGGCAGCCACTCCAACGGTGATCCCCACGACTGAAATCAAGCTGATCACGTTGATGAAACGCACGCTGTGCTTGGACGAAAGGTATCTCCGGGCGATGAACCGCTCGATGGTGGCCATGAATCACCCGAACCGGAGTGCAACGACCGGATCGAGCCGGGCCGCGGCGGCCGATGGCAGCAGGGTTGTCACAAACGACATCACGAGGGCGACTCCCGAAACGAGCAGGAAATTAGCGGGTTGAAGAAGGATCGGGACGGAGCTCATGTAATAGATATCGGAAGGCAGGGAAAGGATTCTGAAATTCAGCTGAATCCAGCAGAAAACATAGGCGAGAAGATTACCGAGGACGACTCCCCCCAGGGCGATCGAGAGGCCCTGAAGAATAAAGATCCTGCGGATGATCGAAGGACCGGCCCCGAGCGATTTGAGAATTGCGACAGCCCGAGTCTTTTCGAGCACGAACATCAGGATCGTGCCGATCATATTTACGGTGGCAACGACGGTGATGAGGCTCAACAGCAGCGGCGAGAGTTTCTTCTGAAGCTCAACCCACGAAAAGAGGTTCCTGTAAAGTTGGAAGACCGATCTGGCGAAGTGAGGCGAGCCGAGCAGGCTCTCGATCCGGCCGGCGACTTCATCGACCTTCGTGATATCGTTCACCAGCACGTCAAAGCCCGTTACATCGTCATCCAGTCGGAATAATTTCTGTGCGTTTCGAAGGGTCGTGTACGCATAGATATCGTCGAATTCCGCCATCCCCGATTCATAGATGCCGGCGAGTTGGAACTGCATGGCGCGCGGCTGCAGCGATGGGGCGCCGTTCATCGGGAGCGCGAAGACGACGAGTTTGTCACCCACGTCGGCGGCGAGCTTGCGCGCTAACTTGCTGCCGATGACGACCTGTGCAGGCCCCGTTCCGTCTTCAACAAGAAAACGACCCTTGATCAGATGCTGGCGGGGGGCGACGATTTCCTCCGATACATCAATCCCCTTTAACAGAATGCCGTCCACCGCGCTCCTCGACCTGATCATCCCTTCCTTCGCCGCGAATGGTGAGATCGATTTCACTCCGGGCACCCCCTCCTTCACCCGCTCGATCGAGCGCCGGTACTCACGAAGCGGCTCATTCTGATATCCCAGGATCTGGATGTGCGAAGTGAAAGCAACAACTTTCTCCTTGATCTCCCGCTCGAATCCGCTCAGAACCGAAAGCGTAATCACCAACGCGGCAGTCCCCAGCATGATTCCGAGCACCGTCATACTTGTGACAAAGGAGAGGAAGCCTGTCCCGCGGCGGGCCTGCAGGTAGCGTTTCGCTATGAACCAGGAAGGGGACAATGAAGTACGTGTTAGTTCTTGCGTCGACCGTCAGGGGCCGCCACAACGAAGAGCGGTGATCGATCGGATGGCGACAGATATCGGCTGCCCGGCATGCTATCTCGTCTTTGCGCCGTACTCAAGCAGATAAGCCCGGATGAACGCGTCAATATCCCCGTCCATGACCGCCTGCGTATTGGATGGAAGACATACGAGCGGATCTGGCTCCCCCACTCGATCTTCTTTTTCGTGCTTTCAATGACGGAGCGCTTCGCCTCTTCTTCCTCTTTCCGGAGCTGGTACAGACGAGATTTCAGCATTTTCATCGCGCGCTCCTTGTTCTGGAACTGGGACCGCTCCTGCTGGCAGGCGACGACAACGCCGGTCGGGATGTGTTTGATCCGGACCGCGGTTTCGACCTTGTTGACATTTTGGCCCCCCTTGCCGCCGGAACGGTAGGTCGCAATCTCAAGATCGCTGGGATTGATTTCAATTTCGACATCGTCCTCGACTTCGGGATAGATGAACACAGAGGCAAAGGACGTGTGCCTCCGTGCATTTGCATCAAAGGGCGAGATGCGCACGAGACGATGAACCCCATTCTCCGCTTTCAAATGACCATACGCGTACTCTCCCTGGACCTCAACCGCCACACTTTTGATGCCGGCCCCCTCGCCTGCCTCCATCGAAGGTACATGCGAAACAGCATTTCCGCCCAATCCTGCGCCTCTGTTCCTCCCGCGCCCGCATGGATCGTAAGAATGCAGTTCTTCGGGTCATCCTCCCCGCTGAGCATGTTCCGAAACTCCAGATCCTCCAGGGCCTTCTCGATGCCCGATACCTCCGTTTGAAGCTCGCCGGCGAAGGATTCATCCCCCGACTCTGTAGCCATCTCAAGCAGAGTCTGGGCGTCGCTCAGCTTCCGGTGAACGGCCGACCAGGCATCAACCCACGACTTCCGCCGGCTGATCTGCTGCATCATTTTCTGCGCGGCGATGTTGTCGTTCCAGAAACCCGGTGCGTGAGTCTTGGTTTCGAGATCGGCGATTTCTTTTTCCTTTGTATCGAGGTCAAAGATACCCCCGGAGGACGTTCAACTGGGCCTCAAGTTTACTCAGTTTTTCCTTCACATCTTCAAACATTGGGTCGTTCCTTTTCGGAGATTTCGATTTCCATCCGGAGCAGAGCGCTGCTCAGTGTTTTTCCCTGGGCGTCGTTTTTCAAATAAACTGTTCCGCCTCCGCCAAGAGCGTTATGGAGAAGAAAATTGAGCGCATACAGATTGGGCAGCTCAAATCGCTCGACGGCACCCAGACAGATACCTTGGAAATGCCGCTTGACTGCATCGACGGTCACATATTTCTTGAGCAAAGGATAGAATTCCGGTTTCCGCGCAATGAGCCCGACATTTCCCGTGTCCCCTTTGTCACCGGATCGCCCATGAGCAATTTGCAATAGCTGGAGCTTCACCTCGATTTTTCTCTCCTCGTCCTAACTCAAACCTCTGCAACCACCACTTCCGGCTCAACCGCATCCTTCGGTATCAGTGCAGGCCAGTAGGCGATCACTTCACTCGGCTTCGGACGCCCGCCGGCGAAGCCTGTGACACCGGGGGGACCGACGAGGATGAGCGGGGCGATTTCCTTGCCGAATTTCTCGACCGACTCAAAGTCACGGCCGCGAACGCCGATGCGGAGGACTACCTCGTTGATCACGTCCGGCATCTGGGCGATCGGTCCGTGGCATGAGTTCAGCCCGACGAACTCGGTCCGGATTTCGTCGAAATTCAAAGCCAGGTCGGCGAGTCTGGTGCGCAGGATTTCGTCCGCCTTTTTCGCCTTCTGGAGGGCATCGGGCCAGGCGTAGGTGAGTGTGCCAACCGCCGTATAACCGTCCGCATACGACATCGAAACCTTATACATTCCGGTGTTCGGTTTCCCCCGCACACCGGACACCCTGACCCGGTCGGCCCCATCCTGTGCGAGTCTGATCGTCGTGAAATCGGCGATGCATTCAGGCGTAATATAGTTCGTCGGGTCACCGATCTCATACAATAATTGCTCGCTCACACTCTGCACCGACACCATCCCGCCGGTTCCGTTGTGCTTGGTGATCACGATTTCGCCCGAGGGGTACGCCTCGGCGATTGGAAAACCGATGTGGGCGAGATCCGGAACCGTTTGCCAGCCGGCGGAGAAATTTCCCCCGCTCGCTTGTCCGCCGCACTCTAGAATATGACCGGCGACGACACCGGCGGCGAGCTTATCCCAATCGGTCCATGACCAGCCGAACTCGTGAATCATCGGCGCATACGTCAAGGCAGTATCGGTTGTCCTTCCGGTGATAACAATCTGCGCGCCCTGCCCGAGCGCAGTGACAATCGGACGGGCGCCGAAGTAGACGTTTGCACTCACGATCCGGTTACGGACCGTGTCGACCTTCTCGCCGTTCTCCATATTATCGAGTGCGATACCTCGTTTCTTAAATGTATCGAGGCACCCGAGAATATTATCGCCCTGGACGACCCCTATGCGGAGACCCCTGATCCCCAGACTTCTTGCAACGGCAAAGATGGCATCTCGACAGCTCTCCGGATTGACTCCGCCGCCGTTTGTCACAATCTTAATGTTTTTCTTCACACAAGTCGGCAGGATCG
>VBOC01000157.1:0-490 GCA_005877655.1 Ignavibacteria bacterium | reverse complement strand
ATCCTTCATTTTCTGTTTTTGCATGATGGACATCGTGACTTCAGCCAGGTAGTCCAGCATCATGTAATCGACGGGACCTTTTGTAACCTGATCTACCGGAGCATTGGGCAAATCACCCCAAAATCCCTGACCGCTTGCAACCCGGATTTTTTCCTTCATCCTTCGATCTCGAGGGGTCAAACAATCTTAATGTGCAATTCCTTCAGCTGCTGGGGATCGACTTCCGAGGGCGACTCGTCCATGAGAGACATCGCGCTTGTTGTCTTCGGAAATGCGATAACCTCCCGTATTGATTTCTCGCCCGTCAAGAGCATGCAGATCCGGTCAAACCCGAATGCGATGCCGCCGTGGGGAGGAGCGCCGTACCGGAACGCCTCGAGCATGAATCCGAATTTCTTTTTCGCCTGATCCTTCCCGATGCCAAGGAGCTCGAAGACTTTGCTTTGCAATTGACGGTCGTGGATCCTGATACTGCCTCCTGCAATTTCAT
>VBOC01000156.1 GCA_005877655.1 Ignavibacteria bacterium | reverse complement strand
GCCAACCGATGCCACGGGCAGCGCTATGACGAGACAACTGGGCGTGCATTCACTGAATCCGCGTTATACGTTTCAAAATTATATCAAAGGGGAAAGCAATCAGTTTGCCTGCGCGGCGGCGCTCGCGGTGGCGAACACGCTGGGCGGAACGTCGTTCAATCCGCTGGTTATATACGGAGGCGTCGGCCTGGGCAAAACCCACCTCGTGCATGCGATCGGCAACCATGTGCTCCAGTCCGACAGAAGCAAGCGGGTGCTCTACGTTTCGAGCGAAAAATTCACGATCGATTTCGTCGAGGCGATCCAGAAGGATCGCATAGCAGAATTCTCGAATTTTTACCGTCGCGTGGATATCCTCATCGTCGACGATATCCAGTTCTTTGCCGGAAAGGAAAAGACGCAAGACACATTCTTTCATACGTTCAACGAGCTCTATCAGCTCGGCAAACAAATTGTGCTTTCGTGCGACAAACCGCCGAAGGAGCTGAAAGGACTCAATGAGCGTCTGCTATCGCGTTTTCAATCCGGCCTCACCGCAGATGTCCAGCCTCCCGATCTCGAAACGCGAATAGCGATCCTTTGGAAAAAGAGCGCCGAAAACGGCGTTGAGCTTCCCCATGAGGTGGTTGAATTTATCGCGTTGAACATCACGTCGAATATCCGGCAACTCGAAGGCTGCCTGATCTCTCTGCTCGCCAAGTCTTCCATCAACCACCGGAAGACCGATCTCGAACTTGCAAGGGAAGTCGTCCGCTCAATCATCGGAGAAGTCAGAACCCATATCACTGTCGAGGAAATTCAGCATGTCGTCTGCGAACACCTGGGGATACCGGAGGACCTCATCCGGGCGAAGACGCGGAAGCAGGAGATTGTGAACGCACGGCAGATCGCGATGTACCTCACGAAGGAATTGACCAATTCATCGCTCAAAACGATCGGACTCCATTTTGGCGGCCGCGATCACAGCACCGTCATTCACGCCTATCAGACGGTGGAAGACGGCATGTCGACCGATCCGGTGCAGAGAAACCTCGTGCACCAACTGAAGTCCAAACTGGAACTGAGTATCCGGTAGCGGATTTGTTTGAAATTTCAACTCCTGCCCGATCACAATCGGGCGTTTTTATTTTTGGCTTGGGTCTGTATGTCGGCGCGGCCCTGTGTATAATCGTGTGTACCGAAGGTGATTGACTGTGCAGGGAGTGTGAAAAGGTTCCCTGAAGCGGTATGCCGAGGGGGTTTAAGCGGGCCCGTGTGGAAAACAATCGATGTTTCCGCCTGCGATCAACACATTTCCAGCGCACAGATCACGCTAACTTGCTGTGCCCAGGAGCTTTGCCGGACTATCAACATATCCACAGCCCTTATTATAAGAAATCTCTCTTTAAAACTTCTTTAAGTTATTGTAATAATAGGGACTTAGTGGAATCTACCCGTTGAATTTTACGCATAAATTTCGTAAATTTAGTCCACGGTATCAGGCCTCAAACCACCATCCAAACGAGGGGAACACATGAGATTTACAGCCTTGACCGTCGAGCTTCAGAAGGTTCTCGGAAACGTGGGGGGCGTGATTCCATCACGCTCCACGCTTCCGATTCTGGAAAATTTCCTCTTCGAAGTGTCGAATAATCACCTCCAGATCACTGCGACAGACCTGGATACTTCGATGTCCATGAGCCTTCCGGTGAAGGACTCTGAAGCCGGAACGATTGCGGTCCCGGCGAAGCGGCTGGCGGAGACTATTCGCTCCCTTCCCAACACGGAGATCCAATTCAGTGCGCAGGGCGACAAGAACAAGATTCTCCTGAAAACCGGAAACGGGGAATATCGTCTCACGGGGGAATCGAGTGAGAACTATCCGACGGTCCCCAAGTTCAAATCGAACGACGAATTGAAAATAAACGCCGAAACCCTCAAACGGCTGATCACAAAGACCTCGTTTGCCGTAAGCTCCGATGAACTTCGTCCGGCGATGATGGGGGTACTCTTCCAGATCAAGAAGAATGAGATCCGCGCCGTTGCGACGGACGGCCATCGGCTGGTCCGCTTGATCAACTCTTCATTTTCAACCGGGATCGGCGACAGGGAAGTCATCGTGCCGGCGAAGGCCCTCAATCTGGTTCTCAAGTCATTCGACGATGCGGAGAGCAGCGTGTCGTTCAGCGAGAACCACGCAATGTTCACGGCGGGCACGACCCGTCTCGTCTCCCGCATGATCGAAGAAAAATTTCCGAACTACGAGAGTGTCATCCCGCTCGATAACGAGAAGGAGCTCCTTATCGATAAGAACCAGCTTCTCGCGTCAGTCCGGAGAACCGCGCTGTACGCCAGCTCGACGACTCACCAGGTGCGGCTCGCCTTAAAGAAGGGATCGCTGGCAGTCTCAGCGGAAGATATCGATTTCGGCAGCGAGGCACGCGAGACGCTCGCATGCGAATACTCGGCGGATGCGATGGAAATCGGGTTTAACTCCGCATACATGCTCGATATGTTATCGCACATCGATACCGATGAGGTCCAACTGATGTTGAGCTCCCCGACGCGGGCGAGCATCCTGAAACCGACATCGCAGAAAGAAGGGGAGAACCTGCTGATGCTCGTCATGCCCGTACGGCTGAACGACTGATCCAACAGTCTCGATGCATCTGACGAATCTCAGACTCCGGCATTTTCGAAACCATGTTGATTCTTCTTTTCAGTTTGGCGGCGGAACGAATCTCCTGCTTGGCGATAACGGCGAAGGGAAGACCAACGTTCTCGAAGCCATCTCCTATCTTTGCCTCACGAAGAGTTTCTATGCCTCCAGCGACGCCCTAGCCCTCGGGTTCGGCGGTGAGATGTTCGAAGTCGGAGGAACGTTCGTGTCGGGAGGAGGCAGCGAGCATCATATCCGGGTGGCATACACAAGAGCTCCGGTTGTCGAAAAAGTGGTGACCGTCGACAGGAGGCACGTCGAACCGTTCACGTCGATGATCGGCCGGTTTCCCATCGTCATCCTTTCTCCCGAATACGCGGCGATCATCGCGGGGGCTCCCGTCGAGCGGAGAAAGTTCATCGACTTTGTGATCTCCCAGTCCAGCAGCGCCTACCTGCAGCACCTGATCGACTACCGGAAGGTGTTGAGGCATCGCAACCGAATACTAAAAGAAGCGAGGATTGAGGGACGAGATTGTTCCGAATTGCTCGCGCCGTGGGATGAGCAACTGATCGGCTCCGGGAGCGCGCTGACTCACCGGCGCGCAAAGTTTGTACGGGAGTTTCAGGAATTTGTATCCTCCTCCTACCACCATTTGGTGGGATCGGCCGAGGAGCCGTCGATCGAGTATAAACCGATGATACAAATCTCCGAGGGATCGACCGAGGCCGAGATCGGAACCACGCTCAAGGCAAACCTCGAGCAGATGCGAGCGGTGGAGATGCGGGCCGGGCTGACCCTGGTCGGCCCCCAGAGGGACGAATTTGTGCTTAAAATCAACGGCCTCGCCATCCGCGACTATGCGTCTCAGGGTCAGCAGAAGACGTTTCTGATCGCCCTCAAGATCGCCGAGTTCTTTTACCTGAAGGAGCGCAGCGGGGAGACTCCCATCCTTCTTCTGGATGACATTTTCAGCGAGCTTGACAAACATCGGGCGAAGGAACTCCTGCACTTCGTCGAAGGATTGAGTCAGACGTTCATCACCTCGACGAGCCCTCGGTTCTTCGAAAACGGGGCGGCGATGCATGACTCTCACAAGCGCTTCTTGATCCGCAAAGGCGCGGTGGTCGAAGAGGGGGTTCCCGTCTGAGAAAATCGGCCACAAGATCGATCTCGAGCGGAATCTCCGCTGTTCTCGACGAACTGAGCCTCGGCCGCACTATCAAGCAGTATGAGATCCTCGACGCCTGGCCGCGGATCGTCGGCTCTCAGATTGCCTCTGTCTCGACAGCGGAACGGATGCGGGATGGAAAATTGTTTGTTCATGTTCCGCAGGCGGAGTGGCGGAACGAGCTCATTTTTCTTAAAAAAGACCTGATCGAAAAGATCAATACGGCCATGCATCAGGATATTGTCAACGACATCATTTTCCGATGAAAAAAACCGACCTGAAAATTTCTGAACGTGAGAAAAGGGAATCCCTGGAGAGGAAAAGACCCTCGGATAAGAGGGGAACTGCGGAACAGGAGAAGAAGGAAGCTTCAGAAAAGAGGGAAGCCGCGAAACAGGAAAAAAAAGAAGCTTCGGGAAAGAGTGAAACTCCGGAGAAGGAAACCTCGAAGGTGAAAGTGGAGCAGCAGCAGGGCAAGAAAAAATCGAACCCGAAGTACACTGCCGACGATATCACGGTCCTCAAGGGGCTTGAGCCGGTCAGGCAGAGGCCCGCGATGTATATCGGCGATATCTCGACCCGCGGGCTTCATCATCTTGTCTACGAGGTGGTCGATAATTCGATCGATGAAGCTCTTGCAGGTTATGCGCACAACATCAACGTGAGCGTCAACAAGGAGGGATCGGTCACCGTGACCGATGACGGCCGTGGAATTCCTACCGATCTCCATCCCGAGGAGAAGCGATCGGCGCTCGAGGTAGTGATGACCGTGCTGCACGCGGGCGGAAAGTTCGACAAGAACACCTACAAAGTCTCCGGAGGTCTGCACGGAGTCGGAGTCTCCGTGGTCAACGCGCTCGCCGAGTGGCTGGAGGTCGAAGTCTACCGTGAGGGCAAGACCTGGTTCCAGAAATATACCCGGGGCAAGCCCGATGCCGAGGTTAAGGTTATCGGCAAGGCCGAATCGGCGAAGACGGGAACTAAGGTGACATTCCTGCCGGACGCGCAAATATTCAAGAACCGGACGTTCAAGTTCGAAACAATCGCGGAACGGCTGCGAGAGCTCGCCTTCCTGAACCCCGACGTGACGCTTCGCATCGTCGATCTGCGCGACGGTGAGGAGCAGGAGGAAACGTTTCACTTCAAGGGGGGAATCGCGGAATTCGTCCGGTACATCGACGCCACCCGACCGTCGATCATGAAAAAAGCCGTTTACATGAAGGGACAGGACAAGGATGAAGCGGGCAGGGTTGTCGAAGCGGAGATCGCACTCCAGTACAACGACCAGTATAATGAAAACGTCTTTACGTACGTGAATAACATCAACACGCTCGAGGGGGGCACGCACCTCGTAGGGTTCCGCACGGCCCTCACGCGGACGCTCAACACCTACGCCGCTAAGAATAATCTGGTGAAGGAGAACAGCGTGCAGCTCACCGGCGACGACTTTCGCGAAGGGTTGACCGCCGTTCTGAGCGTGAAGGTTCCGGAGCCGCAGTTCGAAGGCCAGACCAAGACGAAGCTCGGCAACAGCGAGATCAAGGGGATCGTGGAAGCCATTGTGAAGCCGCCCGAAAAGCGCGCGATCTCACACGCCGCAAGAGCGCGCTCGAATCCTCCAGTCTGCCCGGCAAGCTTGCCGATTGTTCGATCAACGATCCCGAGCACTGCGAGCTCTACATCGTCGAAGGAGACTCCGCCGGCGGCAGTGCGAAACAGGGTCGGGACAGGCGGTTTCAGGCTATTCTACCCATAAAGGGAAAGATCCTGAATGTCGAGAAAGCCCGGCTGCACAAGATCCTTGAGAACGAGGAAATCCGGTGCATCTTTACGGCGATCGGAGCAGGCGTCGGGGAGGATTTTGATGCCGCAAAAATCCGGTACGGGAAGATTATCATCATGTGCGATGCCGACGTCGACGGGTCGCATATCCGCACGCTGTTGTTGACGCTCTTCTTCCGGTACATGAAGGAAATCATCGAGCTCGGTCACGTGTACATTGCACAGCCTCCGCTGTACAAGATCAAGAAGGGCAAACAGGAACTCTATGCATTCGATGAAGATGAGCGGTCGGAAATCATCAAGAGATTGAACGCGGAGAAAAAGAAGGGGGGCGAGAAAGAGGAAACCCCTGAAGAAGCGGAAGAAGAATCAGGGGAAGTTGTAGCCGAAGAGGGCGCGTCGCAGAGCATGAACGGCATCATCCAGTCCCGCTTCAAAGGCCTGGGAGAGATGAATCCGGAACAGCTCTGGAAGACGACGATGAATCCGGAAACGCGCACCGTATTGCTCGTCTCGATCGAAAACGCAGCCGACGCAGACCGGACATTTTCCATTCTTATGGGGGATGAAGTGGAGCCCCGCCGCAACTTCATCGAGAAGAATGCGAAGTATGTGAAAAACCTGGATGTGTGACGGACTCGGTTGACATTATGAATAAAACGGTTAAAAAGAGGGCGCGGATTCTCATTCTGGATCATGACGATCCAAGGAAGGAGCTGGAGTTTGAAATTGAATTTCAGCTTTCTCTCAGCCCTGTGGAGCGTTATGAAGCGATGCAGCAGCTTGTCGAGGCCGGACTTGAATTAATCGGTCGCAATGGATATTCAAAGACTCCTGCGATCGTTACTCGCCTCTGACGTCAAATTCCTCGTGATTGGCGCTTGGGCCTTTCCTGCCTACGGCTACGTCAGGATGACTCAAGGTATCGATATCTTCTCAAAATGAAGAAAGCCGCGGGTCGTGAAAAAGACAAGACGGACCTCGAAGCGCTGCGAGAGATTCAAAAACAATTGAACCAGAAGAAGGTTGGAGATTGAATGGCAACCAGTAACGAAAAAATAGTCCCGGTCGATATTGAAGAAGAGATGAAGGGCTCGTACATCGATTACGCGATGAGCGTGATCGTTGCCCGGGCACTGCCGGACGTGCGCGACGGATTGAAGCCTGTCCACCGGCGCGTTCTCTTCGGGATGCGGGAGCTCGGTTTGGCGAGCAATAGGCCGTATAAAAAAAGCGCCCGCATCGTGGGTGAGGTCCTCGGAAAATACCACCCGCACGGAGACTCGGCGGTTTACGACACGATGGTTCGCATGGCGCAGACCTTTTCATTGCGCTATCCGCTGGTAGACGGCCAGGGCAACTTCGGATCGGTCGACGGCGACTCGCCGGCGGCAATGCGGTACACGGAGGCGCGCCTCTCGCGGGTTGCGGAGGAAATGCTGCGGGATCTCGAGAAGAATACGGTTGATTTTGTTCCCAACTTCGACGACTCGCTCAAAGAGCCGACAGTCATGCCGGCGTTAATACCGAACCTTCTGGTAAACGGGACATCGGGGATCGCAGTCGGGATGACCACGAACGTGCCCCCGCACAATCTCACGGAAGTCATAGACGGATGCGTTGCGGTGATCGATAATCCGAGCTTTCCGGACGAGAAGTTGTTAAAAATAATCAAGGCGCCGGATTTCCCAACCGCCGGTATCATTTACGGTTATGAAGGGGTCAAGGCCGCTTACAAGACCGGCCGCGGAAGGATTATCATCCGCGCAAAGGCCAACATCGAGACAGGGCGCGCGGACAGGCAGTCGATCGTGATCACCGAGATTTCTTATCAGGTGAACAAGTCGGGCCTCATCGAAGAGATCGCCGATCTTGTCCGCGAGAAGAAGATCGAGGATATCTCCGATATCCGGGACGAATCGGATCGCGACGGATTGCGCATCGTGATCGAGCTGAAGCGGGATGCCAATGCTCCTGTGGTCCTCAACAATCTCTTCAAGCACACCCAGATGCAGACGACGTTCGGGGTGATCATGCTCGCGCTTGTGGACGGCAGGCCGCAGATGCTCACGCTGCGCGAGATGATCGACCATTTCATCAAACACCGGAACCAGGTCATTGTCAGGCGGGCAAAGTATGAGCTGAGCGAAGCGGAGAAACGGGCGCACATTCTTGAAGGATACATCATTGCGCTCGATAACATCGACGAGATGATCAAGCTCATCAAGAAGTCGAAGGACGTCCCCACGGCCCAGGAAGGCCTGATGAAGAGATTCAAGCTGTCCGAGATTCAGGCGAAGGCGATTCTGGACATGCGCCTCCAGAAACTCACCGGGCTCGAACGCAAGAAGGTCGAGGAAGAATACAAAGAGGTCATCAAGCTGATCGAGCGATTGAGGGCGGTCCTTGCGAGCAAGAAGCTCCAGATGCAGATGATCAAAGACGAGCTCCTCGAGATCAGGAAGAAATACGGGGATGAACGCCGCACAGAGATTGTGTACAAGGCGGAAGAGTTCAGCGTCGAAGACATGATTGCCGAGGAAAACGTGGTGATCACAATCAGCCACGGGGGATTCATCAAGCGCTTTCCTGTTTCCGGATACCGGCGACAGGGGCGCGGCGGAAGAGGAGTCACCGGGGCGACCACGAAGGAGGACGATTTCATCGAACATGTGTTCGTTGCCTCAACGCACAACTATATCCTGTTCTTCACCGACAAGGGCCGATGTTACTGGCTCAAGGTTCATGAAATTCCGGAATCTGGCCGTGCATCGCGGGGGAAATCGATTGTCAATCTCGTGGCTAAGCAGCCCGATGAGAATATCGCCGCGTTCGTTCCGGTTCAGGAGTTCGATGAAAAGCATTTCGTCGCCATGGTGACGGTGAACGGAATAATCAAAAAAACGACGCTATCGGAATTCGGCAATGTCCGGCGTAACGGAATTACTGCCATCAGCATGCGGAAAGATGACATTGTCAAGGATGTGAAGATGACGGATGGAACGGAGGATATCATCATCGGTACGCACAATGGGATGGCGATCCGCTTCTCCGAGAAGGAAGCCCGCCCGATGGGGCGATCGGCTTCGGGTGTCCGGGCGATTACCCTCAACAAGGGGGACAAAGTTGTGGGCGCCGTCGCAATCAAACGCCGGACGACTTCGATCCTCATTGTTACTGAGCACGGGTTCGGCAAGCGGAGCGAGCTTGACGAGTATCCGCAGAAGCACCGCGGGGGGAAGGGCGTTATCACGCTGCGAGTCACGGAGAAGACGGGCAAAATGATCGGGATCAAGGAAGTGCTGGAAACCGATGACATCGTAGTCGTGACGTCGAAGGGTGTCATCATCCGCCAGCCTGCAAAAGAGATCCGGATGGTGGGACGGATCTCTCAGGGTGTCAGGTTGATCCGGCTTGAACCTGGCGACCAGGTGGGTGATGTGGCAGTTGTGCCGTCCGAGGATGAAAAGGAGGAAATAAAGGAGGAGGCGGCAGCCCAGCCGGGCGGAGAAGCTGAACAGGGCCCTGAACCCTCGCTTTTCGAATCAACGGCTACTGCCTCAGGGAAGCCGCCAGCGAAAAAATCGAAGGGGGGCAAAAACGAAAAGCCGCCCACTGCACCGAAATCCGGTCAGAAGAAGTCTGGGGGCAAAGGGAAGAAGAAATAACCGTCACAGCGCAATGCTCAATTAACGCCCGGCCATCCAGTCGGGCGTTCGTGTTTATCTCCTCGGGAACGTGCAAAATGGTTGAATTGAAGCCCGCGCCAGAGGGAGTGGGGCCGATGAGTAGTCTAGTTGGATAGTGATCTAAATTAGCAACTTTTCCCATTATGTAAGAAATTTAGCATTTGACTTACATTGTTGGGTTCGTTATATTATAGGCAGTACATCGGAAAGGATCATCCTATGGAAACTACAGCGACTCAAAAGGGCCAAATCGTCATTCCTTCAAGCATTCGGCGCAGGTTCGAGATCAAGGAAGGGACGCGGATCCACATTGAGGTGGATGAAAAGGGTCACCGTATCATACTGAGGCCGATTACACGTGAGTATATTAACAGCATCCGAGGGAAGTTCAAGGGCAAGGGGTTGATGAAAGAGCTCATGGAGGAGAAGAAACGCGAGCGGGAGACTTGATGGCAATGAAAGCGAAATCACTCGTTCTGGACACGTGGGCGATCATTGCCTTCTATGAGGAAGAGCATGCGGCTCAGCAGGTCGCCGATATTTTTGCTCAAGCGAATGAGGACGGCGTCCCCCTTTGTATGAGTGTCGTAAATGCCGGCGAAGTCTGGTATGTAACGGCACGCAAGACGTCTGCCGCAGAGGCTGACGAAACGATTGAGGAACTCCGGTCGTTCGGTATTCAACTTGAGGACGTGGATTGGAAAATCTCCCGCCAGGCCGGGATGTTCAAATCGAAATATAAAATGTCGTATGCGGATGCGATTGCTGCGGCACTTGCTCTGCACAAGAACGGACACCTGGTAACTGGTGACCGGGAGTTCAAGCACGTGGAAAATGATGTCAAGATTGTCTGGCTAACATGAGAGCGGAA
>VBOC01000155.1 GCA_005877655.1 Ignavibacteria bacterium | reverse complement strand
GAGTGAGTGGAGCCTTCGATGAGCGCCGAAGTACTTCCACCAGGTCCTCAGCCACTCAAACGTCTGAAAAGCGGAAACATCCGAAGAACGTATGAGCTCATTCCACCGCTCCTCCAGGGCATCCAGCTCCCTCTCGGAGCGCACAACGTGGAGCTGGCAAAGTCCCTTGAGTGAACGCGCCTCGCCCTTACCCGGCGCGCGGATCGCGCGGTTCACAATCGGCTGTCCGCCCGGATGATTGTTAAAGGCTGGCATAGAAATTCTTGAGCATGTCGTGGCCGATCAGATCGGATATTTTCTGAAAACGGCTCCGGTCTCTCAGACTCAGCGCCTCGACAAGGATCGAAACCGGTTCGCTCCATTGATCGGCGTCTGAGCAGAGCGGACAACGGCGACTTCTTCCGTGGGCGATCCTCATCGCGATCTGGAAAAGCCCGCGCTGCGTCTTTCCTTTCGCAACGAAGAGATCGCCGTTCCTCATCCCCCTCACAAGGCCGGGTGCCGCGTTTGCCGGCGAGTAGGAATGATCCGCGGCGCGGAAGAGCGGCGCATCTTCGTGAGTGTCCCCGATCGCATGAACCTCGCGCGCATTGAACCTCCGCCTCAGGTACAGGAGTCCGGCGCCCTTGTTCACGGATCTTCCCACCACGTCCGTGACTGAGTTTCCCTGGATGACGCGCACTTCATCGAGCTTCCACCGCCGCAGGATCTGTTCAAGCCAGAAAGCCGCAACCCGCCGGCGGGAGCCCTTTGCCGACTGAAAAACCCGGACCGAATATTCGTGACCGGGGTCGATGGAGATCCCGTCCTGATCGGCGAGAATCTCGCGGAGTTTCCGAAGTTGTTCCATTTCCCGCGGGGTGACGAGAGTCGCCGTCGCCTCGCGCCCCCGGTCCCAGACCACAGATCCGTACTCTGCGATGCCGCCCGGGACGCGCAGGATCCGTGATCGCTCGATCACGTCCGGCAAGCTTCGGCCGGTGGCGAGCACAACCTGAAATCCGTGTCGCGCCAGCGTACGAACCGCCTTCACGGCTGTCGGCGACATGGCGCTGAAACCCAGGATGCTGTCCTCGAGCACGCCGTCGACGTCGATGGCCACCATTTCGTCCGACTCCCAGCGGGCCTCCTGAAGGCGGAACGCATCCGAGAGAAACCCGTTTGCCGTTTTTGACAAGACCCGTTCCAGTTCCAATAAGTCGAGCGTAACCTTAACCGGATCCGCATCGCCTTCGAAGGCCTGTGATTCGAGCTCCGACTGCGCGGAAAGACACACGATCATCTTGCATGCCGGGAGTCGTTCCCATGCTCCGGTGTCGCCGCTCCGGCTGATATATTCGATCATCAAGATTTTTTCCAGATTGTCCGGCAACCGGTGCTCGACCGAGAAGCCCGCCAGATCGATGACCGGATCGAAAACCGAGAGATCGCTCCTGTCGAATGCGTGTTCGTCAAAGTCCAGCTTGAGCGGGTTCCCTCCGCCGGCCGGCATGATCCACTCGGCGGGTCCCATCCGGCCGTCGATCACGGCCCGGGGCGCGCCGAGGCATATTCTCGACAGCCGTTTACGCAGCTGATAGTAGGAAAAAGAGCGCAGCATCAGATAACTCCGCCCGAACGTGCGCGCCAGCAGGTGCCAGCCTGTCTTGCGGTCTTCCAGGTCGCGATTCCCCTCGTTGTCGAGGGGGAGAGCCCGGGATCGTTCGGCAACATACCTCGCTGCATGCCGGACGAACTCTCCAGGCCCTCTTCAAGCCGCGAAACCGGCGGAGCGAAATCCGACATCCGGCGTGCGATTTCCAGCGCATGATCTTCGAACCAGCCGAACCCGGTTCCCCTGGCAATAAACGAGGAAGAGGCGGCCCCTCCCGGAGTTTCGAGCGTGCTGTCAAGCTTCAGATTCTCATGACGCCGCGCCTTCCGGACGCGAAAACGCTGGCTGCCCGCAGCCGACGCCGGATCAGCCGTTCCCGCGGGGGCTTCATGAACAGAATAGCCGTGCAGTTTCAGGATTCTCATCTCCGCGCCGCCCATATCCAGCACGCCGGTGACTCTCCTGATCCGCCACTCACGCTTCGGCAACAGAATCGTCCTGATGCGCGAGCTTAGCTCCTTCCAGGTTGAACCGCCCGTCATTTCATTTACCCTGAAGAATGGCGCCTCCGGATCTTCAAAGACAAGAGCAACAATCCTGTTCGTCTCTATTCCCATCCGTTCCAGCATTCTGATGGATGAGAGAAGCCCCTCGCCGGTGAAGGGCGGGTCGTCAATGATGAGAATCGTTCCCGCCTTCGATCTCCTGATCAGCCGGCTCTTCTCCCATGAAAGGAGACTCACATCGGGCCGGATGGTCGCGATCGTGACATCTCTGAATCCCTCCCTCCGCAGGAAGGCCGCACAGAGGGGAGCCAGATACGAGCCGGAAGTCCTGATTCCAAGGACGGTGAATGACTCATGCCGGTCTTCAAAGATTTCCGCAATCTTGTTTGCGAACAGGCCGCAGTCATCGGGGTGGCAGTCAAAATCCTTGAAACATGCCGGAATTTTCAAGACCCGATCGAGGAGCGCATCCGGGTAGGTTCCACCCCGAACCGCTTGTGCGGCCTCTTGTAATAGCGCATCCGATTGCACCCCAACCTCTGTGCGTTGTTCGGTCGAGACGAGCTGAGAAGCCATCCTTTCGATCGCTGTCTTCAAAATTTCGGAGGCCCGCACCAAAGTGGACTCGCGCAGCTTAATCCGCAATTCGACAGCGCAAGCCGCCAGAGCATCGGCTGCTCTCGATGGAATCAGCAAAGCCTGCGACCGAATCCCCTTCTGTAGGATCTGAATCCAGTTCTTCGGGGAGCGGGGGTTCCTCACGGGATTCACGGCCTCGCGGGCCGCAGTCCTCATTCTGAGCTCAACGCGCAATAATCCCCGGTGCAGGAGAGGGCGCAGCCGGTTAAGTATGCGTCAAGCATGATTTTCCGGTCGTCATGCGCAGGAATCGATGCCACGGCGAGGTCCCGCAGGTGATCCAGGAGGTCCCGGAATGAGTGCAGCAGATTTCTCGACCAGGGGCGCTGGTTCTCCCGCCGGATCCTGCCTTCTGTCGATGCCGGCGGATCGAGCACTTGGTTCAGATGAGCGTGAACCTCGTCAGGCATGAACATTCAGTTTCTCCGATTGATATCCTGAACCCCGGCCCCCTGCACGCTTGATTTTCCGCGCAGCCGACGCAGCTCGAAAGCGCAAATAGTTAATGGCCGAAGAGGGGAACCTGTGTTGCTGAGATTGGACGCGCATGAGGAGCCGTTCTTTCCACCACCAACGGATTCCCCCGTCAACAAACGACAGAATCGCCCGCAGCCAGGAGGCATGCGCCGGAGAGGGCGAAAGCGCCGTGACCCTCCAGTTATCCGCTGCGCCGGAACTCATCTCAAACTTGTACGCCTCTTCTCCGCGAAGAAAGTCAACGGTTTCCGCATTCAAAGCTCTCGCATCTTCGATCATTGAAAGAAGCAGGGCGATACCCGGCCTTCGCTTCGCGGCGGCCGATTGATCGTCGAAACCTGAAAGGTAGTCATAGAACGCATCGTTAAAGCAGAATCCCAGGCGCACCGCTACCGTCTTTCCGCCCGATGTAGCGATTTTCAGCCATACCCGGCCCCGTTCCTGCATGCGCCCGACAACGTCGTGGATAAAGCGCCCGAACCGCCCTTCAAAAAAAAGCCCCGGATAACCGATCCGGTTCCACCTCTGCTGGTGCAGTGCGGCGAGCTCCCGAACCGAACCGGCCAGTCGGCCGGACCCTCGGCGCATTCAATTGTGAACAATCCGCCCCCGTTCGCGGCCGCCTTTGCCTGGAGAAGCCGGCGGCGAACGTTGTTCCCCAGCGATTGAAGGTACGCCTCCATGGAAGATGGCACTTTCAGACGGGGACACACGTCCGCGCGCGAGGCCAAAATCCTGAAGCCTCCTTCCCTGAGCCGCGGAACAAGTGACTTCATGATTAAGCTCCCGTCAGGCACGTTTGTAAGCTCAATCGCGTCATATTCAGAAACGTGATCGCGCAAATATTGCGCGATCGACTCCACAGCCGGGCCGGTATGTCCCGGATGGATGATGATGTCGAGATAATCCGATATATCGTACGTGATCGTGATCCCCGAGGGCTCTTTAATCCGAACATCGCAGCCCACCATCTTCAGGCGCCGGCGATACGGAAGGCCCCAGACAGAGTCTGTTTCCACGCAAAACGGCGCAAGGCCGATGATCTCTCCGTTGTGCCGGAGAACGATGATGTGCAGGCCGAGCCCCGACCCGAAATGGCTCCACCATGTCCATTGCCAGTCGAATGTTTGGTAGATGCGAGCCTTCGAGAGCGTGGTAAGCCGCTCCCATGACTGAAACAACGAGGCGAACTCATTCTCCGATCGCACAATCTCGCATGTGACGTGGCCCGGATCGCGCGCTGGAACCGCGATGTCCGGATATTCCGGGACTTCCATTTGCGCCCTGTCAGTTCTCATGTTCGAACCCATTCCCCGGGACGGTCGAAATCGCGACATCGGGCAGATTCCTCCTGCGTGCGGGAGTCGCCCGGCTCGATAAGGCCTGCGAAGTTTTCCAGCGGAGAAAAGAATATCGTTGGAAGAGCGGCAGAAGCCGCAATCCGAACCCCAGCGGTCCGGTCGAATTCTTAATGGCAGTCCTCCGTACTTCCATCAGGTCATCCCCGAAGTGTGCGGGACCGCTCGAGACGCCGCACCCGATCGTATAGCCGGCTTCCCGGGCCATGTTCTTGATTCTGGTATCCACGATCCCGTAGGGATACGAGATGCTGTTAATCGGGGAGTCAAGGAGCATCTCGAGTAGAAGCTTCGAGTGGGATAACTCTTCCCAAGCAGCATCGTCCGGCAGATCGATGAGGCGCGGATGCGTCAGGGAGTGAGAACCGATTTCGATTCCCTCCCGCGACATCTGCACCAGATGTCCGGGCTCAAGAAGCGGGGCCGGAGGAACACCGATATGCCGGTCCCAGATATTGGACTTTACATTCTTGCCGGCGACGACGAAGACGACGGCTTTCATTCCAAGTTCCCGCAAGACGGGAAACGCCAGCCGGTAGGTGTCAAGATATCCGTCGTCGAAACTAATGACGACCGGTTTTCGCGGCAAATTCACCTCAACGGAAAGGGATAGCTGGTAATCGTTGAAGGTGATGGTGGTAAAACCGCAGCGATCCAGCATGTGGAGCTGTTGAGCGAGATTGTCCACGTGGACGCAGGTCCAGTGCCGTTGTGCACGGCTTTCGTCGTCGACGATCCGGTGGTACATCAGCACGTTCATCGAGTTGCGGGCGCGGTGATCCATCTGCACCACGCTTCCGTCTGTTGCCACGCAAAATTCTCCTTTCATGGTCGTGAGAGACTTACGTTGCGTAAACCGGCTCAGGGTACTCGAGACGTTCCCGGTCCGCGACGGCAGGGACGCGCGCGCTCCGCAACACCTCGCAATAGGCTTGATCCAGCCGTTGGTGCACGATGCGCCAATCGTACTTCTCCCGCACCAGCTCATACCCGCCTCGCATCAGCTTCCGGCGCAATCCTCCATTTTGAAGCAGCTCGATCACGCGCGAAGCAAACGCTTCAGGCTCATCGGCAACGAGAGCCGATTCCCCGTCAAGGATGTCCAGCCCCTCGCACCCGATGCTGGTCGTGACGACCGGTTTCTTCATCGATAAGGCTTCCAGAATTTTCAATCGTGTTCCGCTTCCAATACGCAGCGGTGCGACATAGACGCTGGCGCGCTCGACGAACGGGCGAACGTCGTCCACGTAGCCGGTGATGATGACTTGGTCCGAGGCCCTCCTTAATAATTCCCGGGGCGGGCGGTTTCCGACGATCGTGATTGTTACGCCGGGAACCTTCCTATTAATGAGTGGAAAGATCTCAGCGAGGGGGATGCCGGAGCCTGGCCGTTCGGCCTGAAGTACGACGCATCGACCCCGTTGGGGATAACGAATTTCGGAACCCCCGGCGAGAGCTTCTCCAGCAGTTCCAGGTCGCGCGCGGAAGTCGCAAAGACCGCATCATGCTGCCGGCAGGCCCGCGTCTCTTCTCCTTTCAGCATGTGCGTCTCACGCCGGTACCAGAGGCGCCTGATCAGCGAGTTCGCGTGCACAGACATCCGGAGGTGGTTATGGTACTCGACATTGTGCGCGTCCAGGATTTTCGCCGCCGCGGTCCTCAGCTTGTAACATCCCATCGGCGTGAATTCGGTCTGCACGATGTCGAACTCCCCGGCGGCGAGGACCTCGTCGATCGCTTCCTGCATCCTGCCCGAGCGGCCGATCATGAGATGGAAAAAACTGTGGGGGGTTGACATCGCATACATCTGTCCAAGCCGCCAGTGGTTCCGGATCCAGGTTCTCCGCACTATCCGGATCCGCTCGCCGGGCAGATGAAATCCCTCGGCAATCGAGTCTGCGTCTTCCGATGTCCCGTATAACAGCACGCTCACATCGTGCTTCGCCGCCATGTGCTTCAGCAGGTGGTAGTTGCGCAGGGCTCCCCCGAACGTTGGAGGAATGGGCGAATAAGGAAACAGATGCAGAATTCTCATGCGCTCACCTCACGTTGTGTAAGGAAAATGGTTTTCAGATTACGGCTGGAGAAAAAGCCCTGGATGAATGCAAGCTCGGCGGGCTGAAAGGCGCGCATCGCCAGCAAAGCGGCGATGTAGAGGCCGATCGCGATGATGCCGGCCGGGAGCCACGGCATTGACGCCCGGTTTTCCATTATAATGGCAATCGCCATCAGCATCCCGGCGCCGGCGGCGCGGGCGGTCGAGGCAATCCACGACGTTCCCAGGACGTGCGCCGGCATGATCCTCAGCGCCGCGATCATGACAACAACCTCGATGCCCGCATTGCCCATCCGCGATTCGGAGATCGGAATCAGCAGATAATTAAGGAGAGGATTCAGCACCAGGGCAATGAACGCCACCACCGTCCACTGCCGCTGCCTGTCGGAGGCGAACAACATCGTCCCCAGAATCATATCGACGTAGAGCATGAGGACGCCGAACGAGAAAATACGAAGAATGATAACCGACGGCCCGTATTCTTTCAATCCGAAGAAGAACTGGATGATCTGTTCCGCGTAGGCGAACGTGCAAACGCCGGCGGGCACGGCGGCAAAGATCACAAAGTCGAGGCAGCGGTTCGTGGTGCTGCCGAGCATCTTTTCGTCCTGGATCCACAGCCGCGACAGGACGGGAAAAAGGGCGGTCGTGATGATGCTCGGCAGAAACATGAGGACGTCAAAAAAACGGTACGCGGCCCCGTACCACCCCACCTCCGATTCCGACGCCATGAGCGAAAGCAGCCGAAGGATCGAAGCGGGGAAGCCGGGGCACGAACCGGCGAAAGAATTTCGCGACGGTCAGAAAATTCAGGAGCGTACTCACGGCCATGATCGCCGCAATCACCGCTGCTCCCGCCCCCAAAAAAAGCGCAACAACGCCAACCGCGGTGAGAAACGTCCGCTCGACGATTGCGGCGGCCGACGTGTATTCCATTTTTTCAAATCCCTGGAGGCAATTGCGCACCACTCCCGCGATGCCTTCCCAGAGCTTCGCGGTGCCGATGATGAAAAGGAGCCCCTTCACTTCCCCCGGGTAGCTGGCCAAATTCGCGAACCCGGCCAGGAGCAGAATTGAGACAACCCAGAGGAAGATTCGAATGAGAATGAAATTCATCACCAGCGAGGGGGCGCTTGCCTGATCCCTCGAAACCTCCTTGGGGATGTAGTAGCTGCCGCCAAACTCGATCACGATCTGGATGATCATGCCGACGGAGATTGCCAGGTACAGCCTTCCGTAATCCTCGCTGCCGAGATAACGTGGCAGGAAGAGCATGAGGATGAACGTGTAGAGCCACGTCACGACCTGGGAGCCCATCATGACGGCGTCGTTCTTCGTGACCGATCGGGCGACATCGATTTTCATCGCAGCGCTACCCTCCGATCATGGGTCATCCGTAGCTTCCGCGGTACGATCCGTTTCGCAATCACCAGGGCGAGGAACATCGGGATTTCGAGAAGCACCCGTTTCCATTTCAGCCGCGGTTCCTGGAGAAAACGGAAGATCCATTCAATGCCCGCGCGCCGCATCCAGGCCGGGGCGCGTACAATTGTGCCGGAGAGAAAGTCGAAGAGCCCCCCCACGGCGAGGCAGACTCCGACGTTCAGCCTTCTTGCATTTCTTGAAATCCATTTTTCCTGCACCGGGGTGCCGAGCGCGACAAGCAGAATATCCGGCTGTTTGGCATTGATGTCCCGGATGACGTCCTGTTCATCCTCCGGAGTGAAATAGCCGTGATGAAGTCCCACGATCCTCAAATTCGGGTATTGCCTCAGGAGATTTGCACGGCACGAGACCACCCTTCCCAGCTGCGCACCGAGAAGATAAACGCTCAGGCCATTCTGCCGTGCGGCATCGAGAACTTTTGGAGTAAAATCGGTTCCATTGAGGTTTTCGCGGATGGGGGTGCCAAAAATCCGGCCGGCGATTTTCAATCCGCTCCCGTCGGGCAGCACCAGATCCGCGAGATTAACGCAATGCATCAATGAGCGGTCGCGCCTCGCCTCACAGATGGTGTGAACATTCGTAAAACAGACTGTTCGCGCGGGCAGGCCGTCGCGATGCGCGGCGAAGCCTATCGTCATGCGAAGCGCGGTGAATTCGTCGATGTTGTCGACCCGGGTGCCCAGGAGGAAGATCGATCGAGGCTGAGGCGTTCTGAGGTTCATGGCTATATCTCCTCTCCTTCATCCGCCCTCTCGGCGTCGGGATTCCCGGACAGGCCGGGATCGAGGTTCCGGATCGCCGGCAGCAGTCCGAGGAGGGCGGCCAGATAGATCATGTTCCGGTAGTACGTCAACTGGAGGTCGTAATACGACGTCACCATCTGGTTGACAACGGCTGCCACCGCCATCACGCAAACCGCCTTCAGATACGGGTACTGCAGCCGGGAAACCATCGATGCGCCCCGGTAGACGATGCCGTCGAAAAACAGCCAGAACAGAAAAAACCCCACTCCCCCCATCTTCACGATCAGCCAGAGGATCTGATTATGGGGGATGTAATCCCGGAGCGTGAACGGGATGGGGACCAGCTTGATCGGCTGATCGTACTGTTTTCCGAATCCGATCCCGATCGTGGGAGCATTTCTGACCGTGATCGCCAGATCATATTTCTCATGCTCCCGGTAGAGGTTGGAATAGAACCGTTCTCCGGCCGTTTCCCGATCGTTGGAAAACCCGGACTTGACAAGCTTGACCGGCATCGCCCACCGGCTTTCGCTGTTCCACATGACGGCGCAATAGAGCGAGAAAAGGAGGATGGCCGGAGCCGAGTTCTTCAGCAGCCGGCGCCGTTCTTCTTTCGACAGCAGCACGAAGAATACCGCCAGCGATGCGGCTCCCGATGCGTAGGCCGCGCGGCTCTGTCTGAGAAAGAACCCCAGAAGAAGCGGCCCCAGGAGCGCAAGGAGCGCGGCCTTCTGGCTTCCCCCTGACCTGAACAGAAGGAACGCCAGGAGAAGGATGACCAGCGTCGTCATAAAAACGGGATCCTCATGATTCGTCAGCGTGGGATATCCCTGTGTCGTAAACCCTCCCAGGATATATCGCGCGATCGCCTGAAAAGCCTTGATCGAGATCGCCGCAATCATGACCCAGAGGAGCGTCCGGATCTGGGCCTTCGACTCGATGACCTGCGGGACGAACGCGAAGACGAGGGCAAAATAGAACATGGCCCGAATCTCCCAGAGAGCTGGGAGAAAATCGCCTCCCCGCTGCAATCCGAGTGCGAGCGACACGACCATCCAGAGCAGCATCACGGCCAGTGACGGCCAGAGCGTGACCGGCGTGAACCTGACATTCCGCCTCAGGCAAACCACGAGCAGCCAGATGAAGAACAGGAGAAAGAGGTGGAGTTCAAACGGATTCATCACCGCCCATTCCGAACCCATCAGATACGATGACTCCTTGAGGTTTGCGAAGTAGCCGGCACTGAGCGTCCAGGCATAAAATCCTGGAATATCAAACTCATCGAAGAAGAGCACGAGGCCGACAAGCATGTCCAGTCCGACGTCAAGCCGGTAAAAACTGATAAGGGCGACCGCGAAGGCGCCGAGGAAGGAATAGGCTGCGGCCAGGTTTCCGTAGGTCAGGATGATGATTGCCGATAGGACAATCGAGCCCATCACCGCGAACCCGAGCACCAGTCCGCGCTGGCTGGCGAGCGTCAATGTCATGGACGCCTCGCCGAGGCCGGATCCCGACAGGGTGCCCGTTTCGAACACGAGTGTGCTGTTGCCCGAACGGCTCATATGGTCGGGAGCTCCAGGGTAAACAAATCGTACACCACAACGGCAGCCTGCGCGAGCGCGATGGTCGCGACGATGATGTAATCAACCCACGTCATCGGACCCGGGCGCCGTTTCCCGATCAGCATTGCCATGATGCAAAGCGAAATGGTTCCCCCGAGTGAGATCATCGGAATGCTCTTCTAGCGATCTTCAGACTCGAAACAGTTGAACACGAATCCCACCACCTGCCGTTTGTGCACGCGGCGGAAGAGCCGCTCAAGATCGGCGCGTCTCGTTTTGCGCGAGTCGACGACAACAAGCAGGCCGTCGAGGTGGTTGGCGTAGAGGATCGGAACCCCTTTCGATTCGATCGACGGCATATCGACGATGACGAAGTCGTATTGCTGCTCCAGCGATAGGATGACGCTGCCGAAATCCGCCAGGTGATTCAACCCGACGGTCGGCGCGGCCATGCCGCGGCGCCGGAATCCCACGGACTTCCCCCCTTTCGCCGGTTTGAACTGACCGTTCGTTTCGCCTGCGGTAAGAATCGACAAATGTTCGATCGCAGTCCTCGAAACCTGTATCGGCCCCCGTTGCAGAGCATCGACCAGGCCGGGGCCTTTCGGGATGCCGAAGATGTCATGGATCCGCGGCTCTTCGAGGTTCAGGTCGACGAGCACGGTCTCCTTCCCATATCCCATCGCAAGGGAAACCGCGAGATTGCAGGCGACAAGCGTCTTTCCCTCTCCGGGGTTTGCGCTGGTAATTCCGAGCGTGAGGTTGACCGACTTGCCGTCGGCCGAGAGGAGCGAATAGTTGAAACAATTATAGAACTGGAAATCTATGAACCCTTCGTTGATGTCGCTCGCGATTTCCGGTTTGAGAATGATCGACCGGGTTGCGCGTTCGAGCGCCTCTCCTCCCGGTTCCTGGATGACTTCTTCGCCCTTATCTGGAGTGTCCGCTGTAGGGGGCTGCATCATTACTCCTTTCAATGGTCCGGCGCCTATTGCAGGTTCTCGGGGATGAACGCGATGATCGGCTTTCCGTACACTTCGACATCCAGGGGCGATCGCACCCGGGTATCCATAAGCTCCGCGCCCACCGCGGCGAGCAGGCCCATGAAGAGTCCGAGACCGAATCCCCCCGCGATCAGAAGCGTCCGGTTCGGCTTTGTCGCTTCGGCCGGCACCTGTGCGGGATCAATGACGACGAACTGATTGGCCGCCCGCTTGCCGAGGTCGCGGGCCGTGCGGGCCTGCTCAAGCTTCACCTTCATTTCGTCATAGAGTTTCTGGTAAATGCCGTAGTCGGCCTCCTTGTCCTGATCGACACGCTGGGTTACGGAGGATTGCTTGAGGTCGTTGATCGATTGACCCCTCTTTTGCTGGAGGGAGAACAGATCCGATTGCTGCTTCGAAATCTCGGTTTCGAGCACCTTCCTCATGCGGTCCAGGATATTGAGAGGTATAGCGCTGGAGGAGTTCATCCCGTTTGGCGAGCACCGTGTGGAGATCGCCCGATAACGGCAGGTCCGCTCGCTGCAATTCGTCGAGTGCCTGCCTGCCCCTGGCGCTCTCAAGTGATTGCGGAAATGAACGCAGAACGCCCAGTTCGCGCTGATACGTCTTTATCCTCGCATCGATGTCGCCGATCTGTTTGTCCGCATTCTCAACCTGCGTGTACAGTCCGCGATTCTCCGTGGGCTGTTCCTGAATTCGCTGACGCAGGAGCGAGACCATCTGTTTCTGATTCTCTTCGAATTTCTGACGCAAGTCATCCAGCTTCTTTTCGAAGAATTCCACGGTGAGTTCGTCCCGCTGGTGCTCGACCTGAAGCTCCGTCTTGACGAAGTAGCTCTCTACGGCGGAAACGGCTAATTGCGCCCGGACGGGATCCACATCGACATACGTGATCGAGAAGGAGTCGCCCTTCCGGTCTGTCTTAATATTCTTGCGCAGTTCTTTTATTAAATCCTCCTGCTGCCGCGTTGAGCCGATCGACCGTCTCAGGCCGATGCTGTCAATGAGAGCCTCGATGCTGGGGCGGCTGTAAATGATCTCGTTGAACGTCCTCAGCCGGTCTTCGGAAGCCATCGAGACAGCCATCTCATAGCTCACGAGCGGATTAAGGGTTTCGTCGCGCTGCACAAGGATCGTGATGGACGATTCGTATTTCCGCGGCAGGATAAACGCGCACAGCGTGCTGAGGAGAAAGACGACGGAAAACGAAACCTTCATCAGTTTTTTTCTGCGGACGAGAAGATTGATGATGTCATGGGCGGAAAACTGCGCTGGACTCACTGGAGGATCCTTTCTGGCTCTTATGGGATACTCATGCCGACATGATAGGGGGGACAATTATCATACCAAATCATTTTTCGCGCCTAAACCCGCCTTTTCGTCGATTTTCATTGGGAAGATCATTCAGCGGGAGCCAACCCCCTGTGAGCAGTGTGCAAATCTTGCACCCATCACGACGCTCCGGACTGAAATCCGCGACCAGGGATTCCGGCCTCGGTCAGACGGCGGTCAAAGCGCTCCAGCCGATTTTCTTGCTTTGCTGGAGGAAACGGGCAAGAATCTTCCCCGGCACGATCCGGACACCCGACTGGTACGCTTCTTGTACTTAGCCATTTGAACACAGGCATGAGCGCCATGATTTTCTTCATAAAATAACTGGGAGGCATTCCATAATGGATGCGAAACGAACTATCAGTGAGCATCTCCTATGCAAAAACTAGTCGTTCTGCAGCGCGCAGCTGTGCAAATAATTCACACCTTGCTGCCTCTTTTAGCCGGACTGTTCATAATCTCCTGCAGCACACGGGAGAGCGTCGTACGTGAGAATCCTGCGGGTTATTCCCGGTCGGGTTCGGGTTCGCTGGGAGTGGCGGTTTCCCAGCCGAAGGCCTATCGCATCAAACAGGGCGATTCCGTGGACGTTTCGGTGTGGGGATACCCCGAGTTCACCACGAAGAGCATGGTTCGCGAAGGAGGGATGATCATCGTGCCCCTCGTCGGCGAGCTTATGGTAGACGGACTTACCAAAGAGCAATTTCAGCAGCTCCTCAAGCAGAAGCTCTCGGATTACATCCACGGCGACCCCAGAATCATCGTTGCGATCTTCAGTCCGCTTACTCAGAAAGTCACGGTTATCGGCGCTGTGGTGAAGCAGGAAAATTTCCCTGTATTGACTGAAGTGCCGCTTGTCGAAATGATATCCAGCGCGGGCGGATCAACCCCGGAAGCCGATCTGCGTCATGTGAAGATTATCCGGGCCGGAAGGAATGAAGACCCCGTGGAGGTCGACCTGGCGACGGCGCTTGAAAACGGGACCGTGGAGGGGCTTCCGAGAGTGAGACCGGGGGACACCGTATTCGTGCCGAAGACGGAGAATGCCGTAAAGCAATTCTCCGATTTCCTCCGCGATGCCGTGCTCCTGTTCGGTTTTTTTAGTTTTGTGCACTGACAGGCTGATCAATGACAAGCCATGCGCAGATGATGCATTTCCGGCTGGTCCCGATTTGTGCAATCGCCATGCTGTCGATGGCCGGACGGGCGTTTTCCCAGCAATCATCCGGTTATCATCCGCTCCCGGTCGAAGGAGGAGCGCGCAGCGCGGCTCTTGGCGGCGTTACGGCGGCCGAGGCGTTTGACCCGAGCAGCATGTACGGAAATCCGGCAGCCCTTCTCTTTATTGAAAGAAGATTCCTCACCGTGAATCATGTTCAGGAGGTATTGGATCCTTCCATGAGCGAGGGGGCTGCGTTCGCATTCCCGGCATCGAGAGAGGACATGTTCGGCGTCGGTCTGATGCTGACCCATACCGGTAATCTGAATCAGAGCGGCGGGGCCGCATTACAATTTCAGCCTTGGCGGCAGGGTAGGCGCATCGACAGCGGAAAGCGGTACAGAGCGGGCGACGGCGCGTTCATGGTCGGCGGGATGTTTTTACAGTCCCACCCCCGGCGCCACCTACGGCCTGGTGTACACCGGGATCGGTTCCAGGATTGATATCCGGCGGGACCAGCCCGGAACGGCGCTGGTAACGGAACCCGTTCCGGCAAGCCTCGGGCTCGGCCTCAGCCTTCAATATCCTTCGTTCGTGGGACGGCGGTTGCTTGTCCTGGAGGTCGCGGACGAAAAGAGCATTGGTGAGTCCGGATCCCGTTACAAAGTCGGCCTCGAAATCTACCCGGTGGGAACCATCGCTCTTCGCGCCGGTTACATCGCTCTTCCCGGCGCTTCGGCTGCACACTACGGCGCGGGATTCATCACCAAGCGGATCGAGATCGATTACGCCATTTCTCCGGGTAACGATATATCACAATTCCACGAGATAAGTTTACTAATAGGACTCTGAACCCCCATGAGCAACGAGACCATCGTAACCGTATTGAGGGTCATCCTCACCTTCGGGATTCCATTGGTTCTTTCGCTGATTGCGACTCCCCTGGTCATCAAGCTGGCCGGCCGTGTCGGGGCCATCGACGAGCCCGACGAACGAAAAATTCATACGCGCCCGATGCCGCGCCTGGGGGGCGTCGGTATTTACGCGAGCCTTCTGCCGGCCCTGGTGATCCTGTATCCGATCAATCCCTTTCTCCATTCGATTTCGCGGCTTCAGACGCATCAGGCAATCCTGCTTATCGGATCTCTGATGTTCATGCTCGCCGTTGGCATCTGGGATGACATTCGGCCCATCAAGGCGGGCCGAAAATTCCTGGCGCAGGCGCTCGCAGCGACGACCGTTTACGTCGCCGGTGTCCATATTTCATCGGTGACGAATATCCTCGGCTCCAACCTGCTGGATTTGGGCATACTCGATTTTCCCGTCACGGTTCTCTGGATCGTCGGCGTGACGAATGCGTTTAATCTCATCGACGGCCTCGATGGACTCGCCTCGGGAATCGCCGTCATCGCTTCGATTACCATCTGCGCGATTTCCTGCCTCTCTCAGCATTATGCAATCGCCATGATATCTCTTGCGCTGGCCGGAGCCCTCATCGGTTTCCTGAAATATAATTTCAACCCGGCGCGGATTTTCCTGGGAGACTCCGGCAGCCTATTCCTCGGATTCTCACTTGCACTGTTGTCCATCCAGAGTTCGACCAAGGGATCCACGGCATTTGCCATCCTCGTCCCGCTGCTCGCGCTGGGGTTGCCGATCATGGACACGCTTCTCTCTATGATTAGACGGATGTTGAAATCGCTCGTCCCGACAGGCTCCGGCCCGGCTGGGCTTCTCGCGAGGCTTCACACGATTGTCACACCCGATAAAGCTCATATCCACCACAGGTTGATCGCGAAGGGACTGTCGCAGCGCACGGTGGTGTTCGTTTTATATCTGGTCTCCTGCGTCTTTGGGGGCGCCGCGTTCGCGCTCCAGGTCAGCAACAGCAGCACCAACGCGTTTATCGTTGCTGCGATTTCGATCGCATCTGTTGTCGGCGTGCGGAGACTTCAGTACCGCGAGATCGCCGTGCTTCGAAACGGGTTGCTGCTTCCGATCTACGACTCATCGCTGATGCACCGCACGCTCTTCCATGCGTTCCTCGACCTTTGTTACATACTGATCGCCTTTTCATTCTCATTCCTCCTGACGACTCCGGGCGAGATGTTCTCGGGTCGCGAATTTTTCCTGTCGCTGGCGATGGTCGGTTTCCTGCAGCTCTCCCTGTTCTGCGCATTCGGCCTCTACCGGGAGACCATCCGGATGTTCGGGCTGGGAGACTTGCTGAACATCCTCAAGACGGCGACCGCCGCCGTCGGAATAACGGCGCTGTTTTTTATGGTCACATCCCGGTCCTCCGCCGCCCTGGGTGTTACAGGGCTCATTCTGGATTTTTACATTCTGGCGTCATTAGTCGCCGGGACCCGGGCGTCGTTCCACGTTCTCAGATACATTTCCCGCCGGGAGATTGAAGGAGGCAGGCGCACACTCATCTACGGCGCCGGAACCGACGGCATGCTGCTTCTCCAGAAAATCCTGAATGATCCCGCCCCGAAGCTGATCCCGGTCGGATTCCTGGACGACGACGCAGAGCTCGAGGGCAAAAACGTCAACGGCTACCCCGTGTTCGGAGGCCATTGGAAACTTGAGGGGTTGCTGCATAAGATGAAAGTCGATGAGTTGTTGATTGCAGACCAGGACGTGAAACCCGAGATCCTGCGGCGCCTCGAGGAAATCGCACGGCTCAATTCAATCGGCATCCGGAGGTCTGAGATTCGGTTGGAGAACATGAAAACTCATGAAGAGAGAACAAAGGCCGGTGGCGTCCTTGTTTATGCGAAACGATGAGTTTCTAAACGCGGATGCTGTCATGAACAATCGGATCGGGAGGTCCTGGAAGGCCGCAGGGCGGCTCTGGTGCGCATTGTTCATCCTGTTCCTTGCGGCGGGTACCAGATCGGCGGCCCAGGTCCTTCCTGCGCCCAGGCTCCTGTCTCCGCCTGATAGCTCCATCAATCAACCGACGTCGCTGACGTTCGCCTGGCGCGCAGTCCTCGGCGCCACCAGCTACGAACTGCAGATCTCCGATACTCCTTTGTTCACAACGCTCGTGTATCACGATTCATTGATTTTTGGACAATCGACAGACGTGAGTGGCCTTCACCGGAGCACAACATACTATTGGCGCGTGAGAGCGCAAAATATTGTGGACCAGAGTGCATGGTCGGATACGTGGATCGTTACGACTCTCCCTGCGCCTCCGCCTTCGCCGGTTCCTTCAAGCCCCCCCGACGGCGCAACGGTGCCGACGAGCGTGACGCTGGCATGGGGAGCCTCTTCGGGGGCGACCTCCTACAGGGTGCAGCTATCCGCCTCTCCTGTCTTCTCCACATTGGTCGTGGATGATTCCACGGTCACGGCGACCAGCCGGCCGGTTCAGGGTCTGGCGAACAATTTCGACTATTATTGGCGCGTGAACGCATCGAATGCCGGCGGTACAAGCGCCTGGTCGGCGAGCATGGGTTTCACAACGACAGCGGCCCCGCCCCCCGCTCCGACGCTCACATCGCCTCCAAACGGGGCGGCAGATCAGCCGCTGACAGTGACGCTCAGCTGGTCGTCCATACCGGGGGCCCCAAGTTACCGTCTGCAGGTATCGGCCGGCCCGGGGTTTGCCACGCTCGTCCTCGATGATTCAACGCTCACCGCGACTTCCCGCGCCGTGGGGCCGCTTGCGAACGGCGCCATCTACTACTGGCGGGTCAGCGCGAAAAACGCCGGGGGGCGGGGCGCCTGGTCGAGCGCCTGGTACTTTGCGACAGTTGCCGGCACACCCGCTCCTCCGGTCCTCTCGTCACCGCTCAACGGCACAGCGAACCAGCCGGCAACCCTCACGCTGGCGTGG